>JAPLOC010000302.1 GCA_026692825.1 Planctomycetota bacterium
GCGGAGAGGTCCTCGTCGTCCAGGCGCACGTCAAGGGCTGCGACCGCATCAGTGAGATGGGACGCCTTGGTGATGCCGACGATGGGCGCCACCACTGTCGGCTTGGCCAGGACCCAGGCCAGCGCCACATGCGCCATCACCCAGAATTGCCACGGGACTTCCTCGGGCTTCTGGCTCGCGTTAGACGCCCCGATCCGATTCAGGATCAGCACACTCGCGGTGGACAGCCCCGCGATCAGAAACAGCCATCCCAGCGCCTTCTGGGGCGTGAACTTCTCAGAGATCCAGCCGCCGAGGTAGTTACCAATCGAAATACCGGCCAGCACGATGCCGATGACCGACGTCCAGGTGTAGAGCGAACTCCCCAAGTAGGGCGCGATCAATCGCGATGCGCACAGTTCCACCACCATGATGCAGATGCTGGAACAGAAAACGACCAGATTGCAGCCGATCAGGGCCCAGAAGTCCGACCGCTTCGATCGCTGACGGTCGGATTGGGACCGGACTTCGGACGTGGGGGAAGGGACATCGGCGGCCATGGCTCGCAACTCCGCGTCGGTGAATTTGTCGGTCGCCTGGGACCGGTTCGCCTGGGAGATGGCGTATTGATCCTCAGGGGGAATTGGGGGATTGGCCGGCTGAGAGTCAGACACGATGGAACACCGCTGGATTGGACCAGTTCGGACGCGGGAATTCGGGCCACTATAGCCGTGCGAGCCGTTGGGTGCCATTTCAGCGGTCACAACGGCGATGGTTTGTGCGAATTGATGGCTCCGACATGCCTGGCAATCCTTGTTGTCAGGATGGCGCGGAGTTACAACCACTGAACTCGACTCCGCGCGGCCCTAAAACCCTAAAAGAGGTGTCGCCGCAACCGGTCTCCCTGTCGCTTTTTCCACCGTGGTGTGTCTACGACACTTCACCCGCAACCTGGAGAACTCCCATGACTGCCATGAACCGCGGCGCGCTCCTGCTGTTCGTCGTCACATCGATCGGCTGGATTCATCACTTACCGGGTGTTGTCCTGGCACAGGAGAACTCTCTCCCGGCCGTTGTGACGTTCACGACGGCGGAAGACCATAAAGACATGCTGCGGCAATTGGGGATCCAGCGACTGCGCCCCGGATACAGCGGCAACGAGAAGGATCCGAATCACGCGAATTACGACGAAGCACTCGCGAATCCGTATCCGGAGCTTCCCGCGCTGTTGACCTGCGAGGATGGAACCGTCGTCGCCACGAAGGCAGAGTGGCTGGCGAAGCGCCGGCCGGAAATCGTCGAGTTGTTTGAAAAGGAAATTGTCGGACGTATCCCGGCAGATACGCCGAAAGTGACGTGGAATGTCCTCGATGAATCCGAAGGAAAGGTCGGCGAAGTCTTGATGATTGAGACGACGCTGGAAGGAGTGGTGGACAACTCCCGCTGTCCGACGATCGACGTCAAGATTCAGTTGAAGGTAGGGCGTCCGAAGGGGGTGGAGAAACCGGTCCCGACACTGATGATGTTCAGCTTCTTCGGATGGAGCCGGCCGGGAGCCACCACGAATCGGCCCGCGTTCCGGTTTCCCGGGCCGACGCCGCAGGAGATTCTGGCGAAAGCGGGCTGGGGGTATGCGATTCTGATTCCGAACAGCATTCAGGCCGACAACGGCGCGGGACTGACCCGCGGCATTATCGGCTTGACAAACCAGGGTCAGCCTCGAAAACCCGAAGACTGGGGGGCCTTGCGTGCCTGGGGTTGGGGGGCCTCGCGGGCGCTCGATTACCTTGAAACGAATCCCGCGTTCGACTCGAAACACGTGGGGATCGAAGGAGTCTCGCGCTACGGTAAAGCGGCGCTTGTGACGATGGCGTTTGATGAGCGGTTCGCGGCCGCCCTGGTCGCCTCATCTGGTGAAGGTGGAGCCAAGCTCCATCGCCGGCATTTTGGTGAAGCGGTCGAGAATCTCACCGGGTCCGGAGAGTATCACTGGATGGCTGGTAACTTTCTGAAGTATGGAGCGGCGGAAGCCGACTTCGGCAGCAAGAACGCAGGAGACATTCCGGTCGACGCGCATCAATTGATCGCTCTGTGCGCCCCGCGCCCGACGTTCATCAGCTATGGAATTCCCGAAAAAGGGGACGCCAAATGGCTCGATCAGCAGGGGAGTTATATGGCCACGGTGGCGGCTCAACCGGCGTATCGGCTGTTTGGCGCGACGACTCTGGGGGTGTCCGACGACTATCACACCGAAAAAATGCCGGCGGTGAACACCGGGCTGCTGGACGGTGTTCTCGCCTGGCGGCAGCATGACGGCGGACACACCAGTGGTCCCAATCTGCCGCACTTCGTGGAATGGGCGAATCAACGGTTCGCCGCCACGCAGCCAGAGGCAAAGCCATAACGACACTGACCCACGCCACGACAATCGAACCGAAGCGCTCCCATGCATCGCTCCGTTCTTTTTGGAATCAAAAAAATCGAAAGGTGTCGTGGGAATTTTCAACTTTCCATTGCACTCGCGCGCCGGCTGCCGTAGCGTAAGTGCGTCTGGGGACTTTCGTCCCAGTCTCCTCCCGCGGTTTTAGTCCGCGCGGCATCACGATTCCCCTTTCTCGCATCGCGCAGCGCTCCATGATTCTCACCGGCAGCGAGATCAAGGCCCAGCTCGGGAACAACATCGTGATCGATCCGTTCCACGAGAGCCAACTGAACCCGAACAGCTACAACCTGCGGCTGCACAACGAGCTGTTGGTGTATGAAGAGATCGTACTCGACATGCGTCGGCCGAACCGGTACCGCCGTTATACGATTCCGGAAGAAGGGCTGGTTCTGAGTCCGAACCAGCTCTACCTCGGTCGCACTGTCGAGCGGACCGAGACGTACAACCTCGTCCCGATGCTGGAGGGAAGGTCGTCGGTGGGCAGGCTGGGGCTGTTCGTCCACATCACCGCGGGGTTTGGCGATGTCGGTTTTCGGGGCTACTGGACACTGGAAATGTTCGCCGTCCAGCCGATTCGCGTGTATCCCGGCGTTCCCATCGCTCAGATCTTTTATCACACCATCGAGGGGAGCATCACTGAGTACGACGGAGGGAAATACCAGAACAATCGGGATATTCAGCCGAGCCTTTTGTTCAAGGATTTCGAGGAGCATAAAGATCCGCAGATGCGGTTGAGTTTCGGGCAGGAAATGTCGCGGTAGTCGCTGGATCCCTTGCTCCCGCTCTGGCCCGCTATTAGTGTGAAGGGGACTGAAACTCGGGTGTCGGCCGTCAATCGAGCCGTCGCCGATCGACTGGATCTCGTGAAACTGCGCCATGGCTCCCCCCGTTCCCAAAACCACACCCGCCAAACCGGAGGGGGTCGCGCCTGCCGCCGCCAAGAGTTCCAGCGGGGCCGAGGCGATGCTGCCTGCGGAGCTGGGCGAGTTTGGACCTCGCGATGAGCGGTTGTCGGCCAGCGACTTGACGAAGTTGTCGCTGTTTCGGACGGAAGAGTTTGAGAAAGACAAGAATATCCCGAATTTCACGAAGTTTTCGGGAACGAGCGTGTTGCGGCGCTATGCGGCAGGCGACGTCATTTGCCGACAGGGGGACGCCGGGGCGAGCGCGTTTTCGATTCTGACCACCGAAGATGTATTGGCACTTCGGGAGCATCAGCTCGCGGAACTTCAGGCGGCCCCCGGCGAAGACAAAGCGGGGAATCAGGATCGAAAGCTCCCGGACTTTCGAGAAGAGACTCCTGAACAACGGATCGAAGCGCTGACGAGCGAGATCGCCGCGTTCAAACAACGTATCGCGAGTTTCCCGGCTCCTGGCCCCGAACTCGATCGCGCGCGGGCCGCAGCGACCGTCCTGCTCACGCCGAATCTGGAAACTCCCCAAAAGAAAAAGTCGGGGATCGCGGGCTTCTTCAGTTCGTTGTTTGGCGGTGGGAGTTCGGCGGTGCCGGTCTCCGCTCCCAAGTCGATCGCGATCGACGCGCCGGTCGGGCTGCAGAGCAAGAACCAGTTCCGGGCGACACTGCACGAAGGGCAGTTGTTTGGGGAGATGAGCTGTCTGAACCGCTCGCCACGATCCGCGACGGTGATCGCCGACCGCGACTGCTACATGCTCGAGTTTCTGCGCAACGTACTCGACATGCTGCACAAGGATCCGCTGTACAAGGCCCGCATCGACGCAGACTACCGCAAGCGGGTTTTGGAAACCGACGTTCGACGACTCCAGTATTTTGGCGAGGCGTTCGATCGTCTGGACGAACAGGAGTTCCTCGAAATCCAGAAGCGGATTGAACTGGTCGAGTTTCCCGCTGGCTCCGTCGTGATGGAAGAGGGGGCCGAGTCGGACGCCGTCTACATCATTCGCAGCGGATTGGCGAAAATCATCAAGAATGGTGGTTACACGCTGCATGGCAAGGATTTCGACGACGGGCGCTGGTCCAGTCTGATCGGGGAACTGGCGGCGGTCGAGTCGGCGGACAATCCCCTGGCGTCGGCGCTTTGGCAGGCGCTCCCGGCGGCGGTGAAAGGCTTGTTGAAACCAGACGCCGGTCGCGACCCGGCTGTTCGTGAACAGATTCTCGGCGCGCTCAATGGATTGATTCATCAGGGGCAATCGCTGGCTCTGAAGGTCAAGGTTGACACGAAAACGGCGAAGACGCTGGATGAATTGCTGGAGTTGATCGAAAACGCGCAGGTCACCGAGTCGTTCGCACCGTTCCCGCAGGCGATCGACAGTTGGTCGGAGTATGAGGGGCGGGTGTTCGGCCGGGGGTTGCTCGAAGTTCTCTGTCCGCGCGGGATCCCGGCGCGACTCGACCTTTACGGCCCCCCGGTAATTCTGAATTACCTGGGACGTGGAGAAGTCCTGGGAGAAATGGGGTTGCTGACGAATCAACCCCGGGGAGCGACGGTGGTCGCGTACGACCATCCCGATGGTTACAACCAGCGCGTTCCAGATTCGCGGATGGGAGCGGTTCCGTCTCGGATCGAATTGATCAAGATTGGGCGTGACCTGTTCAACGAGCTGCTCGGCAAGTTTCCCGAGCTGCGGGAGCGTCTGAATGTGATCGCGACGGAGCGTGCGGGAATGAACCAGTCGCTGGCTGCCCCGACAGCCGGTGTCGGGGGTGCCCGGGGAATGCTGGGAGACGATTTCGAGCGACTGGGACTCGTCCAGGGCCAGCGGTTGATGTTGATCGACCTCGATCGCTGCACTCGCTGCGGTGCCTGTGTCGAAGCGTGCGTTGAGTCGCACAACGACGGGTTCAGTCGGCTGTACCTCGACGGCATGCGGTTCGACAAATACCTGATTCCGCTGACCTGCCGCAGTTGCCTGGATCCGGTCTGCATGATTGGGTGTCCGGTCGGGTCGATTCAGCGCGGTTCAAATCTACAAATCAAAATTGAGAATTGGTGCATTGGATGCGCGATGTGCGCGGACCAATGTCCCTACGGATCGATTCAGCTCAACCCGATCGAGAAGATCGAATTGTCAACCGAACAGCAGCGCGCGTTACCCGCCGGTGTGAACCTGAAGCAGGTCGAGTCGCGAGCAGTGGTATGCGATTTGTGCAGCTCAACCGCC
>JAPLOC010000303.1 GCA_026692825.1 Planctomycetota bacterium
ACTGGCAATACAAATGGAAAAATCCACCATTCAAAATATTATCAAGCGTACACATTTTGACTTTCAGACGGTGAATCGAACAAACCGATCTAACCTGTTTCTTGGAAACTGGGAAAGAATTTACAGATTTGGTATTGCCGAGAATTGTGCACGGACGTATTAATTGGCTCACAAAAACACAATGCCGGCTGGTGGGTGGCCCCTGCCGTTCGTTGGTGCCAATAGGGACATTCAACCTCGGATATTAATGCATGACTGACGCACCCGGTCGGGGCTACCGCCTGCGCCCTTCGTGCCTGCGCTCGGCTTGTTCCTGGACGGACCTGGGGGCCAAGCGAAATCCCAGGTCATTGTCCCGAAAGTAGGGCCTGTCCCCGCTGCGGAACGCCGACCGGCAGTGGTCCGCACCCCCGACCCAACTACCGCCCCGGACCACCCGGTTCGAGCCCGTTTTCGGTCCGACAGGATTCGTCGCGTGTTCGGTTTCGTAGTCACAGTGCCAGTCTTCACACCATTCCCAGACGTTGCCAGCTAGGTCGCAGACTCCCTCCGCGGAATTTCCCAACGGGAAGATCCCGACCGGGGTCGGATGGCCGATGTTTTGGTTAAAATTCGCTATGGTTTCATCGGGAGGATCATCGCCCCACGGATAGCGGTGTGAGTGCAGTCCACGAGCGCCGCGCTCCCATTCCGCCTCGGTGAGCAGGCGAAACCCGCTCCAGGAACAGTACGCCTTGGCTTCGAACCAACTCACTCCGACGACCGGTCGCGACGGGTGCGGAAGCTGACGGTCCCAGCCTTCTGGTTCGCTTCCGAATTCTCCAAATCCGCCCGCGCTCCACAGATCCGGTTTTACGTAACCGCCATCGTTCATAAATTCCATGTACTGGCCGACTGTCACGGGATACCGCGCGATCTGGTACTCGGACAGCGTGACCTGTTGCACGGTCCCTTCCGAGGCTTTGGCGTCGGCGTCAAAATTCGGCTGACTCGCATCGGTCTTCTGGGCCCCCCTTCGAAACTGGCACGCGGGAATCGTCACCCAGTAGTCGGTTCTTGTCACATCAATCCGTGCGTCTCCCACCTGGGCCAGCGCGTCGGCGGCGGCGATGCGAATGGTGACCGGGACGCCAGAACAACGGTCGCGATCAAAAATCGCCGTCACGCGGTGCAACAGTTCGTCGAACTGCGTATTTGGGGGCTGGTAATTCGAAGGTCGCAGGTCACGCAGCATTACCCCCACCAGTCCGGCGCAACGCGCCTCGTCGACGAGTTCCGCCCCCGGTCCCAGCCGGGTGATCAGCTTCCCGATCAGGTTATCGACCATGTCTTTCCCGAACCCGTGGAGTACGCTGGCCAGCAGCGCCATCACTTCGTTCCATTCCGACTGGTACACGCGCACCGGCGGGCCGAACAGCAGCTTATTCCGATCGCTCTCCGTTCGCGCCGCGAGCGCCCGGGCCGCCAGGTACTCCTGAAATGTGCGATGCCAGAATTCGATCTCTCCGCCACGCTTTACAATGATACCGCTATCGAGTTCCTCCGATTCCAGAAACGCCTGCGCACGGTCAGTCGCTTTGTGGTCCAGCTTCCCGTTCGCGAATTCCTCCGCCAAAAGTTCCGCTGCCTGGCGCTGCGGAATCTGTTTCAGCACGCCGCGCGGGTGCGTCTGCATTCCCAGCGCCAGTTCGCGCAATAGCTCCAAGGTGCGCTCGGCGGTTTCGCGCCCCGAATTCGTCTTTTGATCCTGGCGCGATCGCGCCAACCAGCGCAGCACCCATTCGTAAAGTTCCGCTCGCTGCTCGGGCAGACACTTCTCGTGCCAGTGGACGACAGCCAGCACGGTCAGCATCAGCGGCGTGCGGGCCATCCGGCGGATTTCCGGTCGCGCCCGCAGGGCCGCCGAAAGTTCCACCCGCCGCCGCTCGGCGACGGCGGTCCCTTCGACATAAACCGCCTGGCACCAGCGCCGTAAAAACGTTTCCACCGCTTCGACGGACAGGGGATCAATTCGCACTTGCGCGAAACCGGCCAGCACCGCGCCGGAGGTATACGCCGCAGGCCGACTGCTCGCCACAAATCGGCACCCGCCGTAACTGCGAGCAACGCTTTCCACCACCCGCGAGACTCTCTCCCGCAGCGTCCGGTCGGGTGCCTCGTCCAGCCCATCCAGCAACACCGTGGCCCGCCCATCGGCCAATTGCGTCTCAAAAAACTCCGCGTCCAGTCCCCAACCGTTGTTGGCGCAGTTCTGCGCGAGAAACCGGCACAACCAGGCGGCGGAATCGGCCACGGGGGCGTCGTGGTCGTTCTGGTGCTGCAGCAGGTACTGCGACAATCTCCCGACACGGACGTACACCGGAAAGGTTCGGTCTGGAATTCCCAGCTTCTGGAGTTCCGCGGCGGGCACCAGGCCAAGTTCCTGCCGACAGAGCGCGTGGGTGATGCGATTGAGAAACGTCGATTTGCCAGCGCCGGGGTCGCCGATGATGACCAGGCGGTCTTCTGCCAGTGACTGCTCCAGCGGAATTGTCTGGCGTTCCGGATAAAAGTCGGCGTTCTTCGCCGGGGGTTTTGTTTTCGAGGATTTCTTAGGCGATTTCGAGCCGCGTTGTTCGGAACCGGCAACTGCAGCGGTTGTCGTGAGGGTGATAAAGAGGTCTTCAATCGGGAACCGATTGACCGGATTTTGGCCGACCTGGATCCCTTTGATATCGATGAACCCGGTCAGGTCAGCAAGCGCTCGCAGATACTTTCGCGGATCGGCGTCGCTCAATGGTGCGAGGTCACCCGCTTCCCGGGGAATCAACTGCCGCGCGAACTTCCGCAGATGCTCATCGATCTTCGCCCGAAAGCTCTGTGCATCGCCGTTGACCCCGACGTAGCCCTGCGCCAGCCCTTTTGTTTCGAGTTCCTTGCGGAATTCGCAGACTTTCATGTATTGCTGCAGCGCGTCGAGGTTGGTGCCGGGAATCACCTGATCGCGAAAGTAGAACGCGATCCAGGGGGCTTCCGTCTGTTCATAGCGGCTGTAGGCGGCGCGGAATTCCTCTTCGGTACCGCTGGAGTGGGTGCCGGTCGGCTGACCAAACCGGGCCGCCATGATGCCGACGAAGATGTCGTACGGGGGCGGCTTCTCATTGACGATTTCCTGCGGCCGGCCGCCGAGCCGGGTGACGACGTCTTTGGTCCACTGAAACGTCTCAAGTCGAAAATTCCCCGCGTCACCGTCAGTCCGATTGATGGCGGCTACGACCTCTTCCATCGCCTGGCGTTCGTCTGCGACATCGCGCGCCGAAGAAACGTAGACGCGGATCAAGCGTACTGTATCCGAGAAACGCATCCGCCACTTCTCGAAAAGGTCCAGATTCTTGATAAAGTGCTTGAGTCCGACG
>JAPLOC010000304.1 GCA_026692825.1 Planctomycetota bacterium
GCCTCGGTCGCCAGTTCCAGGGTGGTCACCAGCGGGCTGACCCGCTGGGCCTTCGCCAGCAGGGCCGCCTTGTCAGCGTCGGTGGTCGCCTTCGCAAACTTTTCTCGCAGCTTCTTCAATTTCGCGCGCCGCGCCCGTCGCCGGCGAATCTCGCGGGTACGTTCAGTCGAACCCATAACGTGGTGGCAGAACCAGAAAAGGAACCGGGCCGGGACTTCCTGGCACATTCCACGAATGCCAGTAGCTGGGGCCGCTTGGGAGGAAACCGAAAGGGTAACAACTCCAGGCCCCCCGGTCAATTCGCCGGCCGATCTTCGGTTCAACGGACCATTCACCAGCATTCACCCTGTCTTTTTTCCGGACCAGCGAACGCCTGCGGACATTGTGCCTTGGATTCGGGGGATTCTAGCCCCGAAGCGGGGCGTTTATTCCGCTCTCGCCCCCGCCTTCGCCCGTTCGATCGCAAAATCAATCAATTCCTGACAACGGAAAAACCCTTCCCAATAGTTGTGCCCCTGCCCTTTGGCCACCACCAGTGTCACCAGATCCCCGACGCCGGCTGACTGGTATTTCGCCGCGAACTCGGCGGAGTTTTCCTTGAGCGGCACCACCACATCTTCGTCGCCGTGAATCAGGAAGGCGGGGATCTTCGCCTTGACCAGCGCGGGGACGCGGGCGATCGGATTGTGCTTGTCGATCTGACTCTCCAATTCCGCGACGGTCAACCCATAGGCAGGAGCGGCCTGCGCCAGTTTCGGGTAGGTGCGAAAATCGAAGACAGGATAGATGCCGGCGATTCCCGCGACCTTGTCGGTGTTTTCAACCGCCCAGCCCGTCACCCACAAGCCCCCGCGACTCCGTCCCAGGAGACAACACTTTTTCGCGAACTGCCGGCGGGTCGTGAGTTCTTCATAGAGTTTGGTAAACAACTCCCGGCCACGCGGTCCCCCATGTGCCTCCCCCACGTCGATCCCAGCGACAGCGACGCCGGCGGCGAGGAACTTTTCGTGCATCCATTTTTCATGCTCGTCGGGCAGTCCGGGAAGCGTCGGGGCGTAGCAGATCCACGGTTGCGGCGTCTGCCGCTTTCCTTCCGCTGGCCACAGGATGAAGGCGGGACGATCTGCGACCAGAAACGCCTCTCCCGGAAGAATCAGCTTTTTGATCTCGGTCGGCTCGCCCGCCTGAACGGTTTTCGTTGTGAGTCCACCGACCACGGTCAGCATGACAAACGAAATCACAAGTTTTTGAAGAAAGGACATGAACAAGGTTCCTGAGTTCGTGGTCGGAATCGAAGCGCGGTGGCGAAGGTTCAGAAGGTCAAAGAGTCCCCAAGCGAAGAATGGCAATTGTGCCATCGCCATTCAAGGTGACCAGGTGCCTCCCATCCGGAGTGAATCGAACCTGCCACACCCGACCGCCGGGCGGGCCGATCTGAATCCGACGCGGCGGAGGCAATTCGCGCGGCAACGGTTGCGGGAGATCCCAAATCTCGACATTGCCGCCATTTGTCGCGACCGCCAACTGCGTCGACTGGCGATTGAATTCCGCCGAATTCACGCCGGCTTCCAATTCCGTGATCGTGCGAATCAGGCGGCGTTTCGAAAGGTCGAACAGCAGGACCCGGTCGCTTGCGGTTCCCGCCAGCCAGCGGCCGTTGGAACTGAAGCACCACCGCGTAACCCGGCTCGCCAGCCCTTTGAGGGGCACGAGCCGTTGTGTCTCTCGTTCGTAGATCCATTGAGAACGATCTTCGCATGCCAGCGCGATCTCGGTTCCATTGGGTGAAAACGCCGCCGCGATTGCGTTGGCCGGCAGGTCGACATTCAGTTCCTGCCAGGCTCGAGACCGGCTGTTCCAGATCCCAACCGATCGAAAATCGCGAGCAAGAACGAGTTCTTCATCCGTCAGACTCCACCCGACCGCCAGCACCCGGCCGGCACCAATCGCATCGAGATCAACAGGTTCTCCCGTGTCGCACCGCCACAGACGCAGCGAAGAATGGAAGAAGCCCATACCGCCCTGACAAGCGATGAACTGACGGGTGGAACTGAAGGTCAGCTCGTCCTGCGCGTCGATCGAGTCGCGGGTTTGCATGAGCGGTTCCCCACCCGTCGCATTGAGAACCGTCAGTTTGCCGTCGCGCCGGCAGACGAAACGGTCGCCTGTCACGGACAGTTCCTGGGGCCACGTTTCTGCCAAATTCGGTTCCAGAGGTTTTCCAGAGGACAATTCCCACAATCGCAGCGAATGCCGGGGAGTGGTTCCGACAAGCAGATTGCGGCCCGTCGGGAGCGCGAGCGCCGTCAACGGCTCGGGAGTGGCGACTGTGGTTTTCGTTCCGGTCACGATGTTCCAGGCAGTCCATTCTCCAAAAGTCGGGTCTGAGCCAATCAGTCGGTCCCCCGCAAAATCGAACGCGATCAAAGGGGGAACACCGAGCAAAGTTCGGCGTTCGACGCCACGATCCAGATCCCAGACGATGACCCGCGAGGGGTTCCAGGAGAGCAGTTCTGCGCGACCGGGATGAAACGCCAGCGGGGAGCCCGCCGACTCCAGTCGCTGTCGTGCGTCGGCCTTTGGTCCGGTCGCGTCCATTTCATACACCGCGACATCTCCGTCACGTGTTGCCATCGCCAGCAGCGTTCCCGCCGCGTTGAAACGTGGGGCGCGCGCCTGGGGCCATGCTCGCAGTGGCTCCCGCGACTCAACATTCCACACCGCGACTCCGCCCGGCGAAGTCTCGACCGTGAGCCAAGGTTGCGCGGGATGCGGAACCACCGAGACCACGGACAATGCCGGCCCGACTTCGAATCGTCGCTGCGGAAGTGCCGCGTTGCGACTCCAGATGCCGACGGAGTCCCGCCCCGTGGTATCGACCACGACGGCGGCCCATTCGACTCCTGCCGGCAGTGCGGCGAACGGGGGCCGGCATTGTTCCGCCATTCCGACCGGCGAACCGTCGAGCGCGGAATACAACGCGATGCGGTCATCTTCCAGCGCGACAGCCAACGTCGCTTCGCCGGATAGGAACGCCCCTTCGCGCGGCAGGCCGGGGAGCAACCATTGAGCGATCCGTTCGTGCCGACGGAGATCGAAGACCTGCGTCGTCCGGTCAGTGGAGACACACGCCAGCAGGTTGCCATCGGTCGACGGGGTCAAAGAGACAACGCGATTCCAGCAGCGCCAGTCCGTGCGTTCTGTGAGATGGACCAGTTCATCGGGCAAGTTTGCGGGGATTGGGCTAACGCGAGAGGCGAGATCGATTGGTCGACGGAGGTCATCGAATGGAGAGTGAAAGCGCGCTGAAGCCAGGGCGATTGCCGCCGCCTCGGGTGTCCCCGCATGGGCGACAAAGAAGCGACTCGCGTCCTGTTGCGCGGTTGCGATTTCACTGGGGCTGGCGGAGGTTCGGGCCGCGTCGAGTTCCTGAGTCAGTGCAAGGGCGGCGTTCTGGCGGATTCGGACAGGCGTCTCGCGCCAGGAGGGGGACAGCGACACGCGACTGAACCAACCCAGTTCGACGGGGAGCGAAACCGGTTCGTGCCCGTCCCGATGCAGTTCGACTTGGCCTTTCCCCCGTTCGGCGCGAACCGAAATCCGGTTTCCCGAGCGGATCGCATCCGTCGGCAGTTCCCACGTTTCTCCCCCGATCTGTAGTCCATTCTACAGTCAGCGTCGGCTGACTGAGTTTTGCCACAGTCCAGAGTCCCGCAATCAGCGTCACCAGGAGAGCGACGTAGCGCGCGATCCGCAACGGCACACGTACCTTTGTACCGGTTTTTCGCCGAGCGGTTTCGCGGACCGGTACCTGGTCCACATCGGTCGCCAGATGATCCAGAAACAGGTCGAGTCGCGTGTCATCGCGGAAACTGACGGGATCCGGATGGGGAATTTCCACCGCGTCGCGCGCTGGCCTGGCGTCCGCCGACTTCAGTGAACCGCGCTGCTGCGCGCGTTCCCCGACCGTCGCGAATGGCGCGATCGCCTGCGCCACCTCGCGCGCGGTTTGAAACCGGTCTTCCGGTCGCGGCATCAGGAGTTTCGTGATGATCGCGTCGAGACCGACGGGGAGATCGGCACGCAGGCGGGCGGCACGAGGAGGCGGCCACACCTCACGGGCGGCGAGTTTTTCCTCGGGGGTCGCCCCAGGAAACGGGACTGCCCCCGTCAGCAGCCGATAGAGCGTGCAACCCAGGCTGTACAGATCGCTGCGCGCGTCGGCGAGCCGCGTGTCGCGGGCTTGCTCCGGCGCGATGTAATCGGGCGTTCCCAGCAGTTGACCAAACCCGGTCAAGTCTCCGTCCCCGGCTGTTGAGGGGACAGTGGGGCCACCCATAGTGTCTTTCAGGGGCCACTGCGAGCGGAACCGCGCCAGGCCAAAATCGAGAATCCGGACCACCGGCCTTCCCGTCTCGGGATCGGTTGTCAGCAGCAGGTTGGTGGGTTTGATGTCGCGATGCACCATCCCCCGGTCGGCGGCGTGTTGCAGTCCGAGCGCCGTCTGGCGGACGCATTCACACGCGAGCGCGATCGGCAACGGGCCGTCGCGCGCCAGCAGTTTCCCCAGATCTTCACCCGGAACGTACTCCATCACCAGAAAGTGCAGATCCTTGGCGCTCTCGGCGTCGAAGGCCGCGACGATGTGCGGATCGTTTAAGGCTGCGACCGCCCGCATCTCCTGCTGAAATCGTTCCACCACGCCGGGATCACGGACGACCTGCGGCGACAGGATTTTGATCGCCACCGTCCGGTCGAGGCCCGCCTGCCGCGCGCGGAACACGGCCCCCATTCCTCCCGTTCCCAAAAGCTGTTCGAGTCGATATTTGCCCAGAAAAAACGCTCTTTTTCCCGCGAGCAGCATCTAGGCATGCCAGGGGGTGATCCAGTTCCCGGAAACCAGCCATTCGGTGATCTGACCGGCGGTTCGCAAAGGAACGTCGGCCACGGCATTCTGCAACCGCGCCCATTGGTCGTCGGTCAGCAGATTGCTCTGGCGAACGTTTCGCAGCAGGGTGAGCAAGTCGTTCAGCGCGGCCAGGTGTAGGTCGCCTCCAGCCCGAGCGGAATTCCCACCTTCCACCAGATCAACAGCAGAACCGTCCAGCCGAGGAGGAACAGCAGCGAATACGGAATCATCAGCGACACCATCGTCCCGATCCCGGTCGACTTCACATACCGCTGGGCGTAGACCACCACCAGGGGAAAGTACGGCATCAGCGGGGTGACGATGTTGACGGTCGAATCCCCAATGCGATAGGCGGCCTGAGTCAGTTCGGGCGAGATCCCCAGGTTCATCAGCATCGGCACGAAGATGGGTGCCAGAATGGCCCATTTGGCCGACGCTGACCCGATTAGAAGATCAAGGACCGCAGTCAGCAGAATGATCCCCACGATGGTCACCTGCGGCGGAAGATTCAACTTCTTCATCTGCATCGCCCCCTCGACGGCGGTCAACACACCGAGATTCGATTGAGCGAAGGCGGCGGTGAACTGGGCGGCGAAGAACGCCATCACCATGTAGTAGCCCATGGAACTCATCGACTTGGTCATCCCCTTGATGACATCGCGATGACTGCGGATTGTGCCCGCGAGCGAGCCGTACACAATCCCCGGTATCAGAAACAACAAAAAGATCAACGGCACAATCGCCTTCATCAGTGGCGCGTCGCGTCCCACCAGATCTCCCGCCTCAGTCCGCCAGGGAGAATTCGCGGGGAGGCACCAGAGCGCCAGCCCCCCCAGCATCATCGCCAGCACGCTCCCGCCGACCACCAGACCCCGGACTTCGTCCCGGCTCAATGGTTCCAGCGGTGGCGGTTGATCGGTCCCGTCGAGCGGCATTCGGGCGACCCGCGGTTCAATGATCTTGTCGGTGACATACCACCCGATGAGAATGATCATCGCGCACGAGCCACTCATGAAGCCCCAGTTGCACAGCGGATTCACCGTGGCACCGGGGTCGATGATCTGGGCCGCCTTTTGTGTGAAGCCCTGCAACAACGGATCGAGGCCCGCCGGGACCAGACAGGCACTAAATCCTCCTGAAACGCCGGCGAACGCGGTGGTGATTCCCAACAGCGGGTGTCGCCCGGCCGCAGCGAACATCACCGCCCCCAACGGAATCACCACCACATAACCGGAGTCTCCCGCCGTGTGACTGAGCAGCCCGACGAACAATAGAGCGGGGGTCAGCAACGCTTTGGGGGTGACCCGCATCAGCGCTTTGAGTCCCGCCTGGACGAATCCCGCATGCTCGGCGACCCCGACACCGAGCAGTGCCACCAGCACCAGTCCCAACGGCGGAAACTCGACAAATGTCTTGACGGAATTCGCCACGAACGGGACCAGCACTTTGGGATCAAGCTGGTTGACGACTTTGATCGGTTTGCCGTCACGCGGATCGACGGCGGTGAATTCGACTTGCGATAACGCAGCCGACAGCCCCCAGACCAGTAACAGCGCCCACACGAACAACAGCGCCGGGTCGGGCAGCCGATTTCCCAGTCGTTCAATCGCGTCGAGCAGTTTCTGGTTCATGGAGTGTCACGTGGTTGAGAATCAGAAAGTTTTTGGGAACCGTCGCCCCGAAATTACTTCTTCGCGGGAGGTTCAAAGAGAATATCCGGAGAGGCTCCGAACTTCGCGGGGAGAGGAATGTTGGACCACGCCGGGTCATCCCCCAGTCGCACCTGCCAGTATCCCTTGAGTGGCAGTTTGGAGTCGCTGCCAGTGATTTCCCCCGGCATGATCCAAACGGCGTCAGCGGGTTTCTGTTCCAGGCGAACGACGAGCAGGTTGGCTTCGTCTGGCGTGATCGCCTTTTGCGGAATCGTCCCAATCACCACCCCTGTCTCTTCAACCGCCAGAGGAATCGCGACGCCGTTGCACCATGCCTGGATTTCTCCCTGGTGTTTCAGCCGAATCGTCAGTCCGTCTTTCCCCCAGGCGGCCGGAACGCGGACTGCACACCGCAACCAGATGGGTCCCGAATAGTCTTTGTGGACATCCGAGAGGAGTCTGTCCCACCGGTCGGGAAGCGGAAGCAGTCTCCACTGTTTTCGGTAAGTCTCGCCATCGACCTGTTTGATTCCATTGGTGAAAATCGCGTAAGACGGTTTCCGTTGGTCGTATTTCGAATGGAACGGCTCTCCCCCCAGGATCTGGTCACTGGTGATTGTCGGGCAGACCTTGAATTCGACATACGAGATGACGTTGTCGTGCCCGGTGAAGTGATCGACGAACGGCCAGCGCTTGGGGTTGTACATGCTGTCGGTCAGGTCGCGGACGAGCGTGGTGTTGAAGCCGTTGCGAACCATCTGCCGCAATCCGAACGGCCGCCCCAGCACGCACATGTTGGTATGGACCCCCGTCAGTATGACGTTGCGGATCCCCCGCGCCTTGAGAATGTTGTACACCTCGTCCCCCCGGTCGCTGATGTAATCCTGGTCGGGATCGATGACGATCAGCGCCGATTGCGTTTTCCACGGCATCCCCGGATTTCGCCCCTGCGCCTTCAGCTTCGCGGCCCATTCCGCGTGTTCCGCGGGATCGTCGTCCTCGCCGCCGTCGGACTGGTCGATCGGGTAAAACCAGTCCCGCTCGGCGGGAATGCGCGAACACCAGTGCGCGACCTCCGGCGGGGCGTTCTCCGCCTTGGGGGCCGACTCGGCCCGCACACGAGCGGGATGCCCAACATAAGCCGGCATGCAGTCGCTGGGAGCGTGAACGATCGTCGCCCCGCTCTTGCGGGCCTCGACCAGCAGCTCGTTCAACCGGGGGGCAAATTCCTCCAGCCGACGGACCGCGTTGAGGCAATGGTGTAGATCCCACGTGTCGCAAACAATCACCGCCGTCTCCGCCGGCTTCCAAACCTCTTTCGTATGAGACCGGATGAGCCGCTGATCACGAAAGTCACTCCGTTGAACAGATCTCAACGTGAGCGAAAAATCGTCAGCGAACGCGGCGTTGGAAAGCAGCAGGCCGGCGAGCGTCATCGGAATCAGAATGCGGTGGATCATTTTGGAATCGCGAATGATGCGGGGGATTTCGGATCGATCGGGCCGGCGGGAGCCGTGCCAGCGCCGCTGTATTGTGCAGCAGTTCCCGGGCGGGGTCAAACCCCATACAGGGCGGCGTACTTCGCTTTGAGGTGCCGCATCAGCGGGGCGGGGGACAATGGTTCGCCAGTCACCCGCTGGACCAGATCGAGCGCGTGATACCGCCGACCGTGCCGATGAATCTTCTCGTTGAGCCAGCTCTTGAGTGGCTGGAACTCACCGGCGGCGAACTGGGCGTTGAGATCCCCCAGATCGCGCTGTGCCGCTTCGAAGAACTGAGAGCCGCACATGTTCCCCAGGCTGTACGTGGGAAAATACCCCACCAGACCGGCTGACCAGTGAATGTCTTGCAGACATCCTTCCGAATCGTGCGTTGGCGTGATTCCCAGGTACTTCGTGAACATCTCGTTCCAGACGGCGGGAACGTCGGCCGGCGCGAGATCCCCCGAAATCAGCGGACGCTCGATATCAAACCGCAGCAGAATGTGCAGGTTGTAGGTCGCCTCGTCCGCTTCGACCCGAATGAAGGAGGGCTGCACATCGTTGATCGCGCCGTAAAAATCGTCGAGCGACGTACGGGCCAGCGCCTCGGGAAAGGCGGACTGCGCCGCCGGGTACATTCTGTTCCAGAACGATCGGCTCCGTCCCACCAGATTCTCCCACATTCGTGACTGCGATTCGTGAATCGCCAGCGAGCAGGCCCGCCCCAGCGGGGAACCGTAGTGGGACCGGTCGAGTCCCTGCTCGTACATCCCGTGCCCCGCTTCGTGCAATGTGCCGAAGAATGCGCCGGGAAAATGATGCTCGTCGTACCGGGTGGTAAGTCGACAGTCCCCGGGGCCAAAGCCGCTGCAAAACGGGTGATGCGCGACATCAAGCCGGGATAGAGCCGGGTCAGAATCTCGTGATTGGGTCGTTTCCCCGATTTGCGAATGGCGGCGATCAGCGGAACGAGTTCCGACCGCAACGCGTCAAACAGCTTGGTAACGTCGGCGGCGGTGACACCCGGTTCGAATTCGTCGAGCAGCGCGTCGTACGGAACACCCGAGCCAAACCCAATCGCTTGAGCAGTCTCGCGCTTGAGGGTGACCACCTGCTCGAGCCACGGAAGAAACAGCGCAAAATTCCGCGACTTCCGCGCCGACACCCACGCCTGCTGCGCGAGTGAAGTGGTCTTGGAGGTCATAATCCCGGCGGATCTCCCGCAGATTCGCCGACTCGGGCGTGTCGTTCTCTGCTCCCAGCGGCGATGCTTCAAGTTCCGCCAGCAGTTCGCCAATGAGAGGGGAGGTGGCCCGTTCATGTCCGATTCCCGCCAGCAGCGACAGTTGATTCGAGCGATGCTCAGCTCCCCCCGGTGGCATGTAGGTCTGCTCGTCCCACCCCAAGACGGCGCCACACGATTCAAGCAGCGCGACCTGCCGGGATTCATCGAGAAGCTGGGCGTAGGCTTGTTCGGGCGTGCGGGGCATGGAGTGTTCGATCGAAGGGACCAACGGGGGCTGTCGAAATCGTCCCGCTCCCGAATGACGGCCGGGGGGGAAGC
>JAPLOC010000305.1 GCA_026692825.1 Planctomycetota bacterium
AGACTGCCAAAGAACATCAGGTTCTCGCGCCCTGTCAGGTCCGGATAGATCGCCAATTCCTGCGGGACGACCCCCATCATCCGCTTGAGTTTGTCTGGGTTCTGGTCCAACCGCTCCCCACTGATGCGGACCACACCGCCGTCCGACGTGCGCAACCCCGCCAAGATCATCATCGCCGTCGATTTGCCGGCTCCGTTCGGGCCCAGGAGTCCCAGCACTTCGCCCGCGTTGACTTCGAAGCTCAAATCGTGCAGAGCGACGAAGTCACCGTATTTTTTATGCAGATGTTCGACTTCCAGCAGGCTCATCGGCGCCGTTGGGACAGGGGTATGTGGACGGGCTGTGGCCCGGTACCACCCGCCCGGATCGGGCGCGGGTGGAGGAATCATCGGTCGAGTGGCAGCAAGAACATAGCAACGCCCTGCCGGCTAATCCAGCCGCTTCCCCTGCGACACCCCTTCCAGTTGCTCGGTCACCGATTTCGTCCGGACCTCGGCGAACGGCTTGATGGGCTTCAGTTTCTGTCCGAAGAATCCCCCCGCCGAGATCGGCTTCCCCTCCACCGCGCTTTCGAAGCGTGCCAACTTCGCCTTCGATTCTTCTTCGATCGCAGGCCGAATCACCTTGGCCAGCTCGTCGACCTGTTTTGCCAGCCGGGCCGGCTCAAATATCGTTTCGCTGAACTTCTTGAAATGCTCCCGATAGAGCTTTTGAAACTCCGGAATCGTGTAGACTCGATCCAAAAAGCGATTTCCTCCCTGCCAGGGGTGATCGATACTGAGGTTCTCACGCTGTTCGGGTGTCCCCCGCATCCCGAACTGTCCAAACGAATGGTCCTGATCCCAGGCGATGAACGAGAATTTGCGATCTTTCGACCCCAGGTGCAGGTAGTAGTTCTGCCCGGGGCCGAGAATTCCATCCAGATCCGCCAGCCAGGTCGTCACCGCCATATAGCGGGCGAAACTGTCGAGATCGACAAATTCCGGCAGTCGCTTCGCGAACTCCGCGTCGTCCCCTTTCGTAACCAGTCGCGAAAATTCAATTACCCGGTTCTGGTCCTCGGTGGAGATTTTGCCTTTGGGGTCATACGCCTGCAGATACACTTCCCAATCGTCACCCAGGTCATCGAACAGGCTGGGTAAGACCGGCTTGAACAATGCGCCGCGATTCTCTCCGAACTGTCGCCGCAGGTATTCGCCGCCAATATCCTCCACCACGGAATAGAGCCCGAAGTACCGATGGTCGTGCTTGTCGGCTACGTTGACGTACACCTTCGCGTACGCCGTCCGTGGTGCCGGTACCCCCGCGTCGCGATACAGCCGGTGCGCAAGGACTTCATTCATCAGGGTTGGATCGGTCACTCCATTGTGCAGATTGAGCTGCGATTGCCCCGCGAGCTTCTGATCAGAAACAAAGTCATTCAGATCGATCTTGAAAGAACGCTTGAAGATCCCCCGCGCTTCAAGAAACGTCCCGTTTCCCTTGTAGCGAACCGCCACATCGTGAATCGGCACCCCTTGAAATTCGAGTTCGCCG
>JAPLOC010000306.1 GCA_026692825.1 Planctomycetota bacterium
ATTGTGGTTCGAACGATTCGAGCGTTCGAACGTCACCCGGCTTCATGGGCTGTTCCCGCATCATACGATCCTGCCAGGCCGGCGATTTCAGCGCGGTGTCCCACTTCATCTTCTTCTGAGTCGCCTTGCCGTTGACGGTAGTGGTCAGCAAGAGCTGATCCCCCTGGATTATCCCTTCGGTCCGCGTCGCGGCGCTCGGCGGGTTTTCCATGATGGAGTTGAACCCCAGCCACTCCCCTTCGGGAGTCTCTTCCGTCTCCATGGTGATTTTGAGTTTCACCTTTTGCCCGAAGCGGGCGATGGTCATCGCGGTTTCAGTGCGGGATTTCAGCCGATTCTTGCCATCGACCACGTCGGTGGACGCAATCGACCGGATGTATCCAACGCGCACTTTGCCGATGTAGAGCGATTGCCATTCCTCAGTGGCGGCCGGGGGGGCTTCTTGGGCTTGTGCCGAGGAAATCAGCAGGCTGGCGGATCCGGTGAGGCCGAAGACGAGCAGGGCCAGGACGCAAGCGGTTCGCCGCGGTGACAAAGTGGGCATGGGGAAAATCCTGGTGCAACGGGGACCACGAATTGAAGGCGTGTTGGTGATTGTGGGGAGACGCTGTAATTCCTACAAGTCCGACCGAGTCCCTAGGTCAGAGCGGTTTTCGTTGGGCGAGTTCTCTCTATCTATCGAGTCGGCAATGAGTTCCGCCGAGGTTTCAACAGAATCGTAACCGCCAATTCCCGACTGGCACGCCGCTTGCAAATACCGGGATCTGTACTGATCGTCAGGGAATGAGCCTTGGCGGTCAGGAACGGTTCTGGCGAACCACGTCGGCGATTTTCCGGGAACAGTGGAGGTTTCCCGGCGCGGCCGGGCGTGCCATTGTCTGTCTTCATCACATGGCGGCGTTTTCGACCCAGATTCGCCGCGTGTTCTGGACCAGACAGTGGCACGCCGGTCGCGCAACAAACGTCTCGCGGATTCTGGAGCCAGCCGGCTGAATGGATTCAGCTCAAACGACCGGGCCTCAGGGACAGCTCGCACGCGACTGCGCTTCGCAACGATTGTGGCGAAGAACGCGATGGCACCAGTCACGCCGCTGGTTTAGCCACAGGCGGAATCTGGTCGATCGCGCCTCACGGTTTCACCAGTCGCTACGTTCGGACCGCCTGCGCGGGGAAATCCGGGTTTTCCGGTGTGATTTCGTGCAGAAAGTCCGCGTCTGTCAAAAAACGCATGCTAGGTTTGTCTACCGCAAACTCGCCTCGTCATTCCCGGGACACCAAAACATGGGTCTCTTCAAGCGTCTGATTAAAAACGTCTTCCGCGATGGACAATCGCGGGTGGCCCCCAGCAGCTTCGACAACCTGTCGGAGCAGCAGATCGAAGAACATATGCGAATCGCCCGCTACGGCAGCTTCGTGTTGAGCGATGCGATTCGCCCTTCGGTCGACCTGCAAATCACTCCCCGCAGCGGCTTCCGACGTGACGCCTACAAAGACAAAGAGACCGGGGTCGAGATTCCCGTGATCATGGCTTCGGCGTCCAAAGAAACGCTGTTCGACCTGTTCCTCGAACTGCTCGATCCGCTGGGAGACGAAGTCGACGTGGTTCTCGAAACGAGCCACGACCGCAAGAAGCGGGGGCATGACGATCTCTACCGCGAGCATATCGACCTCCCGGTGCTGAAAAGCACACTGTGTGAGTTCGAAGATCTGTTGCTCAACGACGGCTGCACGGGAATCGCCGTTCTGAACCCGGGGATTCCCCTGGAAGTTCAGTTCGACGAACACAAGCTGCTGATCGTCTACGGACAGGATCTCGAGGAATTCGCCCGCATTCTCGAAGACTCGGGGATCGAACACGACGAGAATCTGCGATTCCTCACCGAAGCCGAGCATATCCACTCGTCGAGCGAAGAACTGCGACACGAGTTCAGCCAGTTGCGTTACCGGCTCGCGATTGAAGAAGACGCCGACCGCGACCGCTATTCGTGGAACGACGCGTAATCTGGAAGCGACCATAACGATTCAGTTTCTCGCGTTCGCAAGAACGCGGCGGTCTCTTGTTAATTGAGGAGCGGCCATGAAGGTCGCGAATTTCTGCCACGTCGTGTTTCTGCTGGTGCTCGCCGGCTGTGCCAATCCTCGCACGTTTTCGGGGGGGGGTTACAGTGGCGGCAATTCGACGTTCGCTCCCACGCCGGCGACCGGGGGGACGTATGGCGGCTCGACGCTTGGGCCGGCTGAAGGAGACTTCAGTCAGCGCAGCAGCCGACCGATTACTCCCGCCCCCAGTTCTCCCGCTCGATCCTCCAGCCCCCCCGTTTCGACCGCTCCCAAGCAGGCACCCAAGGGCCCGACGTTGGGCTTGCCGACCGCGAAGAGCCCTCCCCTGGGAGCGGACATTCCCGACGGGGGAAGTGCCGTCCGCAGCACGATTGGCGTCCCCCTGGTCTGGAACCGACGGTACCAGAGTACCCAGCGTCGGCCGATTGAAACGCTGGTCTTCGGCACCGGCAATCGACGGATCATGGTCATCGGCAGTATGCACGGCGACGAGCCGCAGAGCGTGGGCCTGGTCGAGGAGCTGGCGCTGCACCTGCGGTCCAATCCTGATGAACTCGTGGATTTAAAACTGCTGCTGGTGAAGTCCCCCAACCCCG
>JAPLOC010000307.1:0-725 GCA_026692825.1 Planctomycetota bacterium
GAAGTCTGAGGTTACGGACGGAAAAAAGGGGAGACAGGATGAAAGGGATGAAGAGGATGGACAGGATGAACCCTGTGACGGAAGGAAGCGGAGTGGCGGGATGAGCCGGCCCGGGAGGTTGGATTCGAAAATCCTGTTCATCCCTTTCATCCTCTTCATCCTGTTAAATCTTCTTTCTGTTGAACCGTGGGAGGCGCTCGATGAATCGCTGTCGGCAAGCCGGGATGCCCAGTGTGCGAATACCCCTTGTCACGGATTTCAATTAGTGACGGAGAAGCTCCAGCGTGCTGGCTGCGAGGTCTTGTGAGGAAGAACGAAAGGCGGGGACAAGGCCGCGCACTCCAAGATCGCGTATACTCCCCGGCGGCCTTTCACGTTCCGTTTCTCGTCCCCGCTCGAATCATGCCGTTGGTCTTTATCAACTACCGCCGTAGCGATTGTCACGAACTTGCCACGTCCATTCGGCTCAAGCTCGAATCGTGGTTCGGACGTGACGGGGTGTTTCAGGACGATCGAGCCATCAAGGCCGGGGCGAAATGGCCGAAAGAGATTCAGGAGAAGTTAGAGAAGGCAGACGTCGTTCTGGTATTGATTGGTACGGAGTGGTTGAAAGCCCAGGACGAAGACGGAAAACGCCGACTGGACCAACGCGCCGACTGGGTTCGCAAGGAGATCGAATCCGCACTCGCAAACGAGAAGACAATCCTTCCGATTCTGGTTCATCC
>JAPLOC010000307.1:742-3356 GCA_026692825.1 Planctomycetota bacterium
GTTGCCGAAATCCCTGCAAGGGCTGCTGGACAACAACAAGTTCTGGCCTATCTTCAACGATTCTCTCGATCGCGATGTCGACGCCCTCGCCCAGTTTCTGGTCGACAACCACAAGTTCCAACGCCGGTCAAAAGCCGACTTGGCCGACGGCAATCCCGAACGGTACCTCGACGGGTTGCGCCGGGAAACCAGCCAGCTCGACGTCCGGGGAATTCGGGTCGGGCAAGAGCGGGCGCAATCGTTTGACATCGAACAGCTCTTCATCACCCTCACCACATCAAGCCTGCCGCTTCAGAAACCGGATGATGAGCCAGTCAGCCCGCCCAAGAACAAGGGGCGAAAGCGCTCGTCGACGCGGAAAAGCAAAGCCGTTGATCCCCTGCGCGAACTGTTCCATCGCCAACCGGTCCCTCTCGAACAGGCGCTGCGGAACCAGCGGCTGCTAATCATCGGCGATCCCGGGGCTGGCAAGACGACCTTTCTCAAACATCTGGTGCAGATCCATTGCCGACGCGAACTGCGGCAGGAACCCTCCGACTCAACACCACCCCTCGATCCCACCTTTCCCCTACTGGTCCGGATTGGCGAGTTCTCGACCCATCTGCTCAAAGAGTCGGCGGTTGCCGGCGCGCCGACAACCAACGCTCCCGCCTGGCTGCCGCACTTTCTGGCGAAACAGTCGGCCGACAACAACTGGGGCCTGTCGCAACACGACTTCAACCAACGGCTCCAAAGCGAACAGGTCACGCTGTTTTTCGATGGTCTCGACGAAGCCCCCGACCAACGGCTGCGCGAGCGGGTGCAGAAGATCATCGACGCGGTGGCCCACACCTACAAAACCTGCCGGCTGGTTGTGACCAGCCGCCCGCTGGCGAACAGCGGCACTATCGATCTCGACCAGTTCACTGTCGTTCAGATCGACCCGCTGTCGGATGAAGCGGTCGAGCGGTTCGTCGATCGCTGGTGTCTCGCCGTATTTCCCAAGGAGGAACAGGAGGGGAAGCGGCATTACCGGGAACTGTTGGGGGCGTTGCGGGCCCGGCCTGAAATTCGGCGGATGGCCCGGACGCCGGTGATGCTGACGGCGCTGGCGGTGGTGCATTGGGGGCGCAAACGGCTGCCCGAGCAGCGGGCCGAGTTGTACGAGTGCGTCCTTCGCTGGCTAACCGAGGCGAAGCAGGACAAACCGGGGCGCGAGAGCCCGCTGCGGGTGTTTGACCTGTTGCGGGAACTCGCTTTAGGGATGCAGCTTCACCCAGCGGGTGTCCAACGGCAGGTGACTTTGCGGGAGGGGGCCGAGTTGATCGCGGGGGAGTTTCGAAAAGGGCCGAAGGAGGTCAGCGAGAAGGATGCGATCGCGGCCGCCGAGCGGTTTTTGATCGACCAGGAACTCGACAGTGGCATCCTCGTCGGTCGTGGGGGGAACATTGAGTTCTGGCACCGGACGTTTCAGGAGTATCTGGTGGCGAGCGCGATCGCCGCCCGGGGGGAGGCGGAACAGGAGACGTTGCTGTTCACGCCGACCCCGCGGCTGTATCAGCCGGAATGGCGCGAGGTGATGCCGTTGCTGGCCGGAGTGCTGCGGCAACAGGGGGCGCGGAAGATCGAGTTGTTGTTCGCGACACTACTACGGACACTGGGACCGGCGGCGGCGTTGCCGGAAGAGGCGCGGTGCGTGGGGCTGATGGGAGTGATGTTGCGAGATCTGGCACCGTATCAGGATCCACCGCCGGCGGGAGATTACCCGGCTCTGTTGGAGCGAGTGAAAGCGATCTTCGATCCGGTGAAGTCGGCGAGTGTGCCGATTCGGGTGCGGATTGAGGCGGCCGACGCGCTGGGGCAAGTGGGGGCTTCGCGATTCGATCCGCAGAGTGAAGAGTACTGGGTGAAAATCCCGGCAGGGACGTTTTGGATGGGATCGCAGAGTACCGATCCCGCCGGTCGGAATTTCGATCCCGATGCGAGGGACGATGAATCCCCCGTGCATGAAGTCGAATTGGGCGCGTATCGAATCGCCAAAGCGCCGGTGACGGTGGCGGAGTACTTGAAGTTTGTGGAGGACCAGGGGTACACGGAAGTTCGGTGGTGGACTGAGGGGGGTTATGCAGAGTTCACGGCACCGGACGAGTGGGACGACCAGCAGCAATTCCCGGCCCGGCCAGTGGTGGGGGTGAGCTGGTACGAGGCGATGGCGTACTGTGCCTGGGCGGGGTTTCGGTTGCCGACGGAGGCGGAATGGGAGCGAGCCGCCCGGGGAGTGGAGGGGCGGCGCTATCCGTGGTCACGGTCGGGAGAAAACGATGTGCCGAATGCGGAACGAACGAATTACGCTCCCGATGGGGAACTCAACATTGGCCACCCCACGCCCTCGGGGGTTTATCCGCAAGGGGGGACGCCGGAGGGGATTCAGGATTTGGGGGGAAATGTCGAGCAATGGTGCGGCGACCGGTACGGCATGTATTCGGCCGAGCCGGTCACGATTCCGGTGGGGGCGGCGAAGGGCTCGTACAGGGCGATCCGGGGCGGGGCCTGGGCGGACGGATACCTGCGTTCTGGGTTCCGAGACTTCGCGTCGCAGAGGGACCGGAACCACTGCCTCGGCTTTCGCGTAGCC
>JAPLOC010000308.1 GCA_026692825.1 Planctomycetota bacterium
CCTCGCCCTCCCGTGACCCGGTTTCGTGACGCCACGCTACCACAGCGAATACTCTCAACGTCAACACCCGCGACAACTCGGTTTTCCCCTCCACGAGCAACTCCGATGTCCTTGCACAAACTCCACACGCTGACCCACAACAACGCGGTCTTCTCCGCCGCGTTTTCGCGTGACGGTTTGCAGTTGGCGACCGCGAGCCTCGACAATCTCATCAAGATCTGGCGAACGGAAGACGGGGGGTTGATCCGGACGTTGAAGGGGCATGGTGACGGGGTGGCGTTTGTCGGTTACCTCGCCGACGGCCGGCTGGTTTCCGCGAGTCTCGACAAGTCGGTCCGCATCTGGTCGGCGGAGGGAGTGTTGAAGGCCAATCTCGCAGGCCACGCCGAGTATTTGAGCTGCGCCGCCGTCGCCGCCGAAGGAATTCGGATCGCGTCGGGAGGTTTCGACAAGACCGTCCGACTCTGGTCGGCCGACAGTGAATCGATCCAGGCGGTCTTCACAGGTCATGAGGCGAATGTGCAGGCGGTCGCGTTCACCGGCGACGGAAAGCGACTCGCGTCGGGGGGCGACGACAACTCGATTCGGTTATGGGATTGCGAAGAGAGACAACTGCTCAAAAAACTCGCGGGACACGCGGCGGCCGTCGAGGCTCTGGTGTTTGCCCCCAAAACGGGACTGCTCTATTCCGCCGGCGCCGACGGTCGGATCCGCATCTGGAACGAATCGGGTGAGCAGGTCGCCGACATCGATTCCCAATCGCCCAAAGTCAAATCTCTCGCGATTTCCAGCGATGGCAAGTTGCTGGCGAGCGGTGGCCTGGACGGCGTGATCCGACTGTGGAAGACCGGCAATGTACTCGAAGAAATCGCCGCCGAGCGGGCTCACCGTAACACCATTTACGGACTGGCGTTTTCCCCCACCGCCGACCGACTGGCGTCAGCCGGGTTTGATCGGACGATCTTTGTGTGGCGGTTGGCAGGGGGCTGATAAAGACGTCGCAACGGATTATTTCAACAACGGCCAAGTCGGCGGATCATTCGGATCGGCTGGAGGCGCAGGGACGTAGACCACTTTGCCATCACGGATCGTGGCCAACGGGATATTCGCCCGACGGTGTTCTGCGATCGCGTCCTTCACCGCCAGATTCAGCGCTTCAAGAATCCGCTCACTCGACGGAAAACTCAGCTCATCGGGAATTTCGTTTGGTTGCGTCAATTCGCGTACTCTTGGCAAAGTTCACTCCAGACCGTCGGATCGTGGATGTTGTGAACATGCTCTCCACCACCCTCGGCGATCAATCGCATCTGCTTATCATCACTATCGTCGAAGATTTTCCAGGTCGTCGCAAGCCATGGAACGCATTGGCCATGCCTTAAAAACCGATCTTCACCCGCCGCCGACTCCCAATTCGCAGGTCGGCGCTCGCCGCGCCGACATAGGGTTGTGCAGCTATGAGAGTGCGTACGACTGACGGAAAGAATTTGACAGGATGAAGAGGATGAAAGGGATGAACAGGATGGA
>JAPLOC010000309.1 GCA_026692825.1 Planctomycetota bacterium
CCAACGGGAGTCGGCCGTGCAAGCGCCACCGGGCGCTGCCCCAGGAATGTGCGACAATCTTGGTGCTCAAGCGGGTGGTGGAATTAAACAGGCTCAGTCCAAGTTGGCTGAGCCTGTACACAACGTCGGGAGTCAAATTCCAGCGGCAATGGCTGCCCGAATTCGACCCGATGACTTGCCCGATTACTTGTCGGTGGGAAGTTTCGAGGCGGGTTCGCCCTGACCGGTTCGATTGGTCTTCTGCATCGCTTCTTTGGCCTTCTCCATCCCTTCGCGCATTGACTTTTCCTGTTCCTCTTTGCTGGCCTGCGCGGGGGCGGCATTGGTGGGGCCAATTTCGGGCTTGTTGGCGTTGCAACCAATCGCACCGAGAACGAACAGCAAACTCAGACCACGTACGAGACGTGCCATGGAATCACTCCCAGACTGAAAAGAAACCGAACTGGAGAAACACAAATCACAATGATCGGCGTCACACGACATCGACCCGTCTACTCTACTGGGTCGGGCGGGCGCATTCAATTCCCTGGACTCTTCGCCGGCAGAAAGTCAATCACCTTCTGCCAGCCTTCAACTTCGCGCTCGCGGCCGAGAACCTGGTAGAACTTCAGTAGCTTTTGGCAGTACTCGCGCTCCCGCAGATTCTGATCCGCGAGAGCCTCTCTTAATTCCTTGTGAACATCCAAATCCATCTGCAATTCGATTTCTTTGGATCGCTTGCGGACCGCCGCCGCCTCGTCGGCTCGACGTAATCTCGCCAGGCAGTTCGCTTTACGATTCATCGTACGCCAGTCGACCGGCCCAGGCCAAAATGCCAGACTGCGGTCGTAGGCATCGATCGCAGCCTCGTAATCTCGGTCGGCCTCATCCGCCAGCATCCCCTTCCAGTGCCAATAGTCGTAACCGTCATGCGGTTCCGGCCAGTTCTGAAAATACTGCTTCGCCCGGTCCAGTTCCCCTCGTTCAAACAATGTTTCCAGCAGGACCGCTAAAAAGAACGGGTGATGGTCGGCACCCCGTACCTTCAAGCCCGCCTCCAATAGCGCCAGCGCAGTGCCGTGGTCCCCGTCATGCTGGAACCAGCGCGCCAGCGCCGCGTGGTTCGCCGGCTCCTCGGGTTCCGAGTCGCGATTTTCCTTCAGGCGCAGGTATTCGGGATTCATCTGCACCGGTTTGTCCAGATCCTTGAATCCCATCAAAACGTCGGCCATCGGATTCGCCGTCGACTGGAAGAACTGGCTCATGTACCACTCCCGCATCAGAACGGGGCGGTCAGCGTCGGAAACTCGCTCGTACAGCCCCCAGAACAGATCCTCTGAGTACTCGGAACGCCCCGACAGATCGAGCAGTTTCCAGCACAGGTACCGGTATTCAACGAATTCTGGATCGAGTTCGATCGCCCTGCGGTAAAACCGCTCCGCCGCGATCGGTTTGTGTTCAACGAAATAGGTCAGCCGCCCCTGTTTGCCCCGCGCCTCGGCTCCCTTCCGGTCCGAATCGGGAATTCGGGCCAACAGCGCCATCGCCTGCTGAATCGCGATCTCGTTGTCGATCGATTCGTCCCGCGTCAGAACTTCCGCTTCCAGCAATCGCGCCTGAGCGCCGC
>JAPLOC010000310.1 GCA_026692825.1 Planctomycetota bacterium
AACTCTGCCGAAGATGTCGAGACCGCGGCGTCGTAGGAACGCCGTCCGCCACATGTCGCGACGAGGCGGTGCATATTCCCTTCACTGGAGGTGTTGTCACCTCTTCACATCGGATTTTAGGACGGTGATCTCCAGGATCCGCGCCAACCTGAAACTACCTAACTGGTTGCGGATTCGACAGAACCCGGAATATGTACGGGGGTATTGGTCTCTGTCGCGAATGGCACTGCCGCTTGCGGCGCATGGAGTTACGACGACGCGCCGGTTCGCGACCCGGTGAGCGTGGCCGGCAATCGCGCCGTGCCGAATGACTCCCGAAAACTCTCGGTGGAGTGTCCCGATTCGCGATTACGCCGCAGCCCCCTGCCGGAATGCAGATTCTTGAATCGGCGCGCACCCCAACCCTTCCGCGAAGCAGTCGCGTTTGAACTTCCCCGGAGTTCTCGTGTCTGCGTTCGCTTGTGGGTAGTGCGGCGTGTCAATGTGGTGAGTCTGGGAAGCTGACCTTGCGGTGGAACCCTCCTTGGCGCAAAATCCCAACTCACGGGACCTTCCTTGGTGACGCGGCAGCGTTGTGAATCAACCAAGGAAGGTCTCGTGTCATTTTCCCAATTCGCCCGGGCAGGGGTAGATCAATTTGCGATCGTTCTCACTTCATTTCTGCAGCGCGACGGCGTGCCGTTTTCCAAAGTGCTGCCGGAGGAACACATCGCACGGGTGTTCGAAGAGGCGAACGCCACGTTCGCTCAAGACGAAGTCAATCCGGTGTACACTCCAGCGATCACTCTCTGGGCGTTTCTGTCGCAGGTGTTATTCAAAGGGGAACAACGCAGTTGCGCGGCCGCCGTGGCGCGGGTGATCGTGTTGCTCGCCGCGCTTGGACGCAAGCCGTGTTCGGAGAACACCGGCGCGTACTGTCGCGCTCGCGCTAAGATCCCCACGGAAGTGGTTCGACGGTTAACGACGGACGTGGCGGACGCGGCGGAGAAACTCGTTCCTGACGAGTGGCTCTGGAACGGTCGGCACGTCAAGCTGGTGGACGGATTCACGGTCAGCATGCCGGATACGGAAGCGAACCAGGCGGAGTATCCGCAATCCAAGTCGCAGAAGGCAGGCGTGGGATTTCCACTGGCGCGCTGTGTGGTACTCCTGTCACTGGCCACGGGAATGGTCGGCGATCTGGAGATCGGACCGTACTCCGGCAAAGAGACCGGAGAGACGGCCCTGCTGCGGAATCTCCTGCATCGCCTGCGATACGGCGACATTCTGTTGGGGGACCGCTACTACTGTTCCTACTTTCTGATCGCGATATTGAAGTCGCTGGGCATCGACTTCGTCGTCCGCCTGCACCAGTGCCGCACGGCCAACTTTCGACGCGGACGGAGACTGGGGGCGGGTGATCACATTGTCGAATGGGTGCGCCCCCAGCAACCCTCGTGGATGGACGACGCCACCTACGCCACGATTCCCAAGAGCATTCAGGTTCGCGAGGTCGAGGTCAACATTTCGTATCGCGGCTGTCGCAGTCGCACGTTGGTTGTCGTCACCACGTTACTCGACGACACACGCTACCCACGCGGCGAGATCAGCGCGCTGTACGAAAAACGCTGGATGGCGGAACTGGACATTCGGGCGATCAAGTCGACACTGGGTTTTGATGTGCTGCGATGCACCTGGCCCGAGATGGTGCGCACGGAACTATGGGTGGCCCTATTGGAATACAACCTGATCCGGCGGACCATGCTGGATGCGGCGATGGAGGCCGAAGTCCCGCCGCGCCGACTGAGCTTCGCGCATGCCCTGCAAATGACCGCCGCGTCGTGGATCGTGGTGTTGACGGCCGGGGACCGGAGCGGCGCAATCACGGCCGCGGTGATCCAGGGGATGCAGCGACCGCTGGTGGGGCGTCGTCCGCATCGCGTCGAACCGCGGGCCATCAAACGCCGTCCCAAGCCACACGACTTCCTGAACAAACCCCGCGACGAAGCCCGCAAAGAACTGCTGTTCGCGCACGGGTGACACATCCACGAGTGGGCGAACGACTGCCCACCAATTGAATTCAACCGGGAGTGTGAGTCGCGTCCGATCGAACGATCCCGCTTCCATCGCCGTC
>JAPLOC010000311.1 GCA_026692825.1 Planctomycetota bacterium
CAACAGCCGGCCATGCAGGTCGGGAACGGAAACGTAATCCCCCTGAGTCGCGGCCGACGTCGGCATTCCGAGGCAGGTGATCACCTCGTCGATGTACTCGCCGTTCAGGCTGTAGTGCAGCAGCCGACCTTTGGGTTCGTGATTGCGGTCACAAACCAGCAGTCGGGGAGGATCGTAGCGAGTGTCGAGAACCATGCCGTGCGCGGTGTTGAACTCCTTCAGTCCGTTCCCCTTGACGCCAAAGTGCATCAGGTATTTGCCGGTCTTGTCGAACTTGAAAATGTGGTTGCTGGCGTACCCGTCCGACAGAAAGATGTCGCCATTGGGGGCGACATCAATGGCGGTCGGGCTGAAGGCCTTGAGGTCCAGCTTCGATTCCTTCGGAAACGGCAGCTTCAAGACGATGTCGCCCGTCTCGGAGTGAAACTTGATTCCCTCGGCGTTCGCATTGCGGGCACCGTAGATGAATTCCGCGGTCCCTTCGTCGCGGATCTTCATGTCGTGAATGTTGGAGTACTGCTCTCCCAGGAATCGGCGGACCACTTTGCCATCGGGGGAGAACACGAAGACTCCCATGTTGGCGCTGGTGTAGATATTCCCCGACTTGTCGATGACCACCCCCCCGTGGGTTGGGCCGATCACCGATTTACCGTCAGGCCCCAACCCCCAGCCCGGAACCGTGTCGAACGTCATGATGCCGCAACCCATCCGCACCGGCTTGACCGGGTCGGCGGCGAAACTCGACGGCGCGAGCCCCAGCACTAGGGCGACGACGGCGGCGAGGCATGTCGAGCAATTCTTCACGATCTGGACTCCTGGTTGGTTCGAAAATCGTTGCGATTCCACGGCAGACTCCGCGGATCGAGCGCGTTGAAAACGCGGGCACACGAGGCACCCGGCGAGCGGGGGGCATTATCGGGCGGAAGATTCGCCATTTCAACCGACCGACTTGGTCAGCCAGCGATCAAGCTGATTCGCGAACGCCTGCCGGTCCTTCGCGCTGAAATTCGGCGGTCCGCCGGTGATCGCCCCTCCACCTCGAAGTTCGTCGAGCAGATTTCTGGAAGCGAGTCGCGCCCCGACATTGTCGTTCGTGTAGAGAATCCCCCGGGGATCCAATGCCTGTCCCCCTTTGGCCACCACGTCGGCCGCCAGGGGAATGTCCGCAGTGATCACCAGATCGCCCGGTGTCACCCATTCGACAATTTGCCGGTCCGCGACGTTCATCCCCGACGGCACGCACACGCTGTCGATCCACTTCGACGGCGGGGTCGTCAGAGACATGTTGGCCACCAGAGTCACCCGCACCTGCCTGCGGACCGCGGCTCGGAACAGGAGTTCCTTGATCACCCCGGGGCAGGCGTCGGCATCAACCCAGATTCGCATCGCTTTCGTCCGAGATTCCAAAGACTCAATTCACTGACATGGTGTGGTGATCGGCAATTGTTACTCGGGTGGACCTTCACCCTGACGCTTCCGCCATTCTTCGTCCGACACGGTCCCATCCGGTGCCGCCACGGGGAGTCCCGTGTGTTCCTTGAGCAGCTCGAGATTCTCTTCGTAGTTGTTGTCACTCATCCCCTGCCAGACGAGAACCCGCTTACCCGACTCCAACCGCAGGCGCAGGCGGATTTTTCCAAAATGCCAAGGCACCAGCCAGTCAAACACCTGAAAGATGAACCAGTCTTGCGCGCCAAACAGACTCGATTCCGATCCCGGATCTTTCGCCTGGCGGGTTTCGATCGACTGAAACCGATCGAGCGGCCACGACTTCATCGGCTGAGGGACGAACATGAAGACGAACTGCCTCAGGAAACGCCCCTCCGCGAGCCACGCCTGGCGATACGTCCCCAGCAGAAACGCACCGAGCGGCAACGCCAGCAGCTTAAGCCACCATCCGGCCGGGGCGATCAGCACCGCGGCCACATGGATGGCGCACGCGATCAACCGCCGGTTGCGCTGAGGGTCGGGGTTTAAGGGGATCATTTCCGGGGAAGTACTCATGAGTACAAATCACGTTCTGTGAATTCGGCTCGGCACTGCCGAGTGGAGCAGACCCTGTGAGCGTTAAAGTCGGACATTGTGCTACTTTCGTTGATAGGCAATCAGTGCCCGCCGATCAGCATCGGACTGGCCGCGACTGCGTTGTAGTGCGTGAATCACTGGATTCGCCCTGAGATCAATACAGGCGGCGACTCCTTGCACCGACCGTTTGTAAACCCGCCAGCCATCTCTTCATCCTTCATCCTTCATCCTTCATCCTTCATCCTTCATC
>JAPLOC010000312.1 GCA_026692825.1 Planctomycetota bacterium
GAAAGAATTTGACAGGATGAAGAGGATGAAAGGGATGAACAGGATGGAATCACTCGCCATCTCGGATCGCTGGATAGAATCCAATCGCATTGAGTTGGAAACGGTCTTCGTTTGGAGGTCGACCGAGTGAAGCGACTGTACCAGACAGTCGACGCGTTGGAATTCGTGACTGCGGTAAAAACTACCAATCCACACGAGCGACCGCCGCGTCAGGAATCCTGTTCATCCTCTTCATCCCTTTCATCCTGTCTAAAACTTCTTCCAATCCGCGATGTGTGGTCGTGTGGCTTGGAGAAAGGGGTCGACGGACGGAAAGAATTTGACAGGATGAAGAGGATGAAAGGGATGGACAGGATGGAATCACTCGCCATTTCCGTTCGCTGGATAGAATCCAATCGCGCCGAGTTGGAAACGGTCTTCGTCTGGAAGCCGAGATCTATACTCCACGCGACCTGAACTCGGGTGATAGGCAACGACCGCCATCGGACGGGTCTCTGACTCGGTCGGGACCCGTGGCTTCTGAAATCTCAAAGGACACGAAGCATCGCCCGGCACCGGTTCGTTGCTAAAATTCGCCGACCTCAAATCCGTCGTTGATACAGCCAATCCGCTGGAACAGTCCCATTTCGGGGCCGGGCTGCGAGTTGATCTCGGCCGACACGAAGCGGACCGAACCGTCGCAGAGCAGGAAGTTCGCTCCGGGCATGTTTTGATGCCGGCTGGAGAACGAATTCGATCCGGTGTTGATCCGCGAACGGTGGCTGGTGTCGGTCACGGCGTCGTCTTCGTGGCCGTTGTCGGTGACACCGGCCCAGATTCCGGAACCACTGGTCGCCCCTCGTTCGCCCACCATGATCGTGTTGGACGATCCGTCGACGATTTTTGCGAGTCGCATCGAACTGTTCCGCGCGAAGATGCCCCGGGATTCCGAAGGGGATTCAACCGCTCCCGGCCACGAATCACTCATCCGCAAGCCCCGCAATCGGGGAGCGGGATCGGGTCCGTAATTCCCAGAGTAGCTCGACGTCGCGAACTCACCCCGGAGTGTATTGAGATTGGGAGTTGTATCCTGTGTGCAACGGTAGTCCTTGATCGGTGTCTGAAATAGGGGGTTCGGTTTGCCATCCGCCTCGATCGGCGAGGTCGCCCGGAAGTCGATCTGGTTGTAGAGGGGGGCCTGGTCAACATACGGAAGAATCGACGACTGCCATCCGATTCTCCCTCCGAGGCCCGGTTCTCCAGACCGGGAGACCCATCCCGGTGGGAAGCTCACGTAGGTGTCATGGTAATTGTGCAATGCCAACCCCAGCATTTTGAGATTGTTTTTACAGTGGGTCTGGCGGGCGTCTTGCGTTGCCCGGGTCACTCCAGGAATCGCCAGCGCCAGGGCGACTGCCACAATGGAGAGAACGGTCAGAAGTTCGATCAGCGTGAATCCGCGTTTTTTCATGATGGAGGATCCTGTGTGAACCAGATTATCGAGCACGCCAATCGACGAACCGCCAATTGCCGCCAATGCGTTCCATTTGAATCGTCTCGACCGCACTCGCCGGCTTCAGTTTCGCCACCCGAGCCAGCTCCGCCACGACCCGAGGCGAGTCGTCATACAGCCGCCAGTCGCTGCCCGACTTCTGCAACTTGACTGTCCGCGCGGAAGCACCTTTTTCGGCCTTCAATGCAAATTCGGCCACCTGCCCCTTTTCGGTCATTTTGGGGGTTGCCTGCTGCATCCGTTTGAAGTCGGCGAGCATCGCGGTCCGCAATTCGGGAGTCTCTTCAAACTGCCGCACCAGGGCGGCGTTTCCGTCCTCCTGATTCAACCGGACAATTTCCGTGAGGGGAAACAGGGCGTCAACAAACTTGGCATACTCGCGTTTTTCGAGTAACGCGATCGCGCCGGTCAGCACCTTCGGGAGATCGCCCCCCAGCCCCTTCGACTTTACATTCGACACGTCGGGAAGTCTGGGGACAGCCACTTCGTCTCCCTCGGCGGGGGCCGCCGGACTGAGGTCGATTTCAAACGTCGCCAGACCTTTCGAGGCGTCGTATTTGGGGGTTCCCTTTTTCAGGTGCCCCAACAACGTCAACATTTGCGTTTTGAATTCGGGAATCGATTTCAGGTCGTTCGCGGCGTTCGCGACGGCGTCACCCGTGCGCAAATCGCGGAGGATCGTGACCGGCGCGTAAAGTTCCAGGAATTGTTCAAAGTCCCCCTCCTCGAGCGACTTGATGGCGGCGTCGATGTCGGACGCGATCGAGGGCATGGGAACCCCCTTCTTCGCTGATGGTGGTTTCTCCTGAGCGTGGACCGGTTCCCTGCCGATTTGCGATAGCCACACAAAACAAGCTGCCACCACCAAGCCACCCAGGCCGGCACGAACGATCCTGCGAACGGAATCTCGCGAATTCATGTTGTTCCCCGAAGAGAGCGGTTCGACACACAACGGGGGGATCGTACCTTCGCCGCGATAGGACCGCAAACGGCAGCGTCGGCCAGCGACACGTCGGATTCGTTACTGGGCAATGCGCCAGGGGGCGGCAAACACGCGACCGGATCGGCTATACCCCGCGCGGCCGAAAAAGAGACGTTTGCTGGCCAGGACGCGACTCTGAATCTTAACCGGCCATC
>JAPLOC010000313.1 GCA_026692825.1 Planctomycetota bacterium
GAGCCTCGTTCAATTTGGATGGGGATCGAAGCAACACCGCATTCTGGCCGCCGAGACCGACCGCACCAGCGCCATCGGGGAATCGATCGCTCAGGACAAAGAGCTGACAAAGAATCTGCTCAAGGCGGTGGGTGTCCCCGTTCCTGAGGGGCGTCCGGTGAAGGACGCCGAGGAGGCGTGGGCGATCGCGTGTGAAATTGGTCTGCCGGTCGTGGTGAAGCCACAGTACGGAAATCAGGGACGAGGCGTCGCAGTCAATCTGACGACGCGAGAACAGGTCGCCGCCGCCTTCGCCGCCGCCCGCGAAGAAGGTTCGTCGATCATGGTCGAGAGGTTCGCCCCCGGCTGCGATCACCGCCTGTTGGTGATTGGCGACCAGGTGATCGCCGCTGCCCGTCGCGAACCGCCGCAAGTCATCGGCGATGACGATCGAACAGCTTGTCGAAGTCGTAAACCAGGATCCGCGTCGGGGTGAAGACCACGCGACACCGCTCAGCAAGTTGCGTCTTGACGCGATCGGGCTGGCGGTCCTCGCGGAACAGGGAATGACGGGAACGACCGTGCCCGCCGCCGGCCAGGTGGTGGTGCTGCGTCGCAACGCGAATCTCAGTACGGGCGGTTCGGCGGCCGACGTGACGGACGAAGTCCATCCCGATCTGGCGGCCCGCGCCGTCGACGCGGCACGCGTGGTGGGGCTCGACATCGCCGGCATCGACGCCGTGTGTGTCGACGTCTCGCGACCACTCGAGGAACAGCACGGAGTGATTGTCGAAGTCAACGCCGCTCCAGGACTGCGGATGCACCTCGAACCATCGGCGGGAAAGGCCCGGCCGGTGGGCGAGGCGATCATCAACACAATGTTCCCCGATGGCGACAACGGGCGGATTCCCGTCGCGACCGTTACCGGAACCAACGGCAAAACGACCACCGTGCGGCTGATTTCGCACATCTTCCGTTCGCAAGGATTGAAGGTGGGGATGACCTGCACCGACGGCATTTTTCTGAACGATCGTCGAATTGACACGGGCGATTGCAGCGGGCCGAAAAGCGCCCGATCGGTGCTGCTCAATCCGCAGGTGGAGGCGGCGGTTCTCGAAACGGCACGGGGGGGGATCCTGCGTGAGGGTTTGGGGTTTGACTATTGCGATGCCGCTGTCGTCACCAACATCGGCGAAGGAGATCACCTTGGCCTCGGGGGAATCGACACCGCCGAGCAGCTTGCCGCCGTCAAACGCGTGATCGTTGAAAACGTCGCGCCGAACGGTTTCGCGGTCCTGAACGCCGACGACCCGATGACCGTGGCAATGGCTCCCTACTGTCCCGGCGGAGTGATCTTCTTCGCCCGCGACGGGGCTCATCCGTTAATTGTCGCTCATCGGTCACGGGGTGGACGGGCGACTTTCGTCCAGGGAGACAGTGTCTCCCGTGCCGAAGGGGCGTGGGAGGAAGTGGTCGCGACGCTCTCGGACATCCCTCTGACGCAGAATGGCCGAATCGGGTTTCAGGTCGACAATGTGCTGTCAGCCCTGGGGGCGGCGTGGGCGTGCCGGGTGCCGCTCGACGCGATTCGGTCGGCGTTGTCCGCATTCATCAACGACACCAAGCGTGCCCCGGCCCGGTTCAACATGATCGAGTTCGAAGGCTCGACCCTGATTGTCGACTACGGCCATAACGTCGACGCGTTGATCGCGCTGGTGGACGCGATCGGGCGGATTCCCCACGCCCGGCGACTGGTGGTCTACACCGCCGCCGGCGACCGGCGCGACGTGGATATCATCCGCCAGGCCGAAATTCTGGGGAACGCGTTCGACCACGTGATCATTTACGAAGACAAATGCACGCGCGGCCGAGCGGATGGTGAAGTGGTGACTTTGATGCGCCGCGGCCTGACCAAGTCGACCCGCGTGACCGAGATCTTCGAGACACGCGGTGAATTCCGCGCGATCGAAGCCGGGCTGCGAATGCTGAAGACAGGCGACCTGATTCTCGTGCAGGCCGACCAGGTTCCCGAAGCGATTGGCTTCATCGAACAGTACATCGCCGGCCAGCGCGAAGGTTCCAACCACCTCCCCACCTGACAAGGGCGCGGCCCTTGACCCGGTCCGAGCTGCCGCTCGAAGTTGCGATTGACGGCTCCCGATGGTCGCTGGCGGGCTGGAGCGCAGAACGTTTGTTGCGTTTTGCGAGCGGCCGGTGCCTCTTTACCACATGTCGCATGCCGCGCAAAATCAAGGCATTGATCCTGGACAGATCCTAAGACACTGCCGTTGTGATGCGGTGCGTCGGGACTGGCCGGCCCGGGCGAAAACTTTGCAAGGTGTCGATACGGTGCGTCGCCCCGACAGCCTGGCATGCCGCCGCGAGTTCTTCCCGAACGAATCCCGCCAACACTTCGGGATCGATCGCGACACGGGCGTTGACCACCACATGCGCCCGTTTTACCCGGCAATTGGAGGGCAGGCTCAACTCGGGTTCGGTGAAACTGCTGACCAGATTCGCGACTCCGTAGAAACCTTCCCACAAGCCAATCGTTTTGAGGTGCGCGGTCTCCGCCACGACGTCGGCGAAACGCTGCCGCAGCCGATCGATCAGGTCGACCAGCAACCGATCGAGTTCAAATTCCGCCTCCGCCTCAACAACCGCCTGGCTGTTGAGCCAGCCCAGCTCGGCCTCCCCCTCGGCGTAGATGTCGTAGTCGAGTTCCATCACACGCTGGGCGAACGCGCCACGCTGGTCGAGAATCTCGCACAGCGAATCGAAACCGAGGCCTGCCTTCGCCGAGATCCGCACGATCGGTCGGCCGGGGAATTGTGACTCGAGCAAACCGGTCAATTCCGCGATCGCCTCCGGGGTCAATTCGTCAATCCGATTGATGATCAGAAAGTCGGCCTCTTCCAACTGCTTGCGGAAGATGTAGTCGGCCTTTTGTGAAAAGCCTCCCTGACCGTCGTTTCGCAAGATCTTCAAGCCATGGCTCGGCTTGAGGATCACTCCATAGGGCGCGACATCGAAGGGACGCTTGTAGACCTGAACCAGCGGGCGGATCACGGTGGCGACCAAGTCGGTGCAACTGCCAACCGGCTCCGCGAGAATCACATCCGGCAAGTCGGCCGCCGTGAGTTTTTCGACGGTTGACGTCAACTCGTTGAAATTGCAGCAGAAACAGGCTCCCGCCACTTCCCCCACGTCAAATCCCTGAGAACGCAGGGAATGGGTATCGACCAAGTCGGTCGTCTGATCGTTGGTGACGATGCCGACCTTGAGACCCTGGTCTGTGAACCTGCGGGCGAGCCGTCCGACGGTCGTCGTCTTGCCAGCCCCCAGAAAACCACCAATCATGATGAAGCGCGGCGTCATGGATTCCTCTCGTGGTAACATTCGCCTAGCGGTCAATCGACCGCAAGGGGCAGGTGTGTTGCGAACTCAGTTCTTGGGCTTCGATTTTGACTCGATCTCGACCCATTCCTGCAGACTCTCCACATCGGTGAACGGGTACTTCACCACGCGATCGGCCTGAAATCGATGCGATGTCATCCAGGAGAAGCGAGTCTCTTCGATGTTCGATGGATCGGGATCGGGGAGCGCCTTGCCGTCAGCCTCGGCGAAGATCGTGCGAACCACAGCCGCCCTGTTCTTCGCTGCGGGAACCAGATCGTAATCTGTTCCCCGGGTCTGACTGAACCAGGTGTTGTCGCGAAAACCCCGCGTCAACCGCCGCCGCGCGGCGTTGGTGAGGGTTTCCTTCTCCTTGTCGGAAAGATCGGTCCGGGCACGAACTGCGACCGCCAGTTTCTGTGTTTCGGAAACATCAAAGCTGACCCACCC
>JAPLOC010000314.1 GCA_026692825.1 Planctomycetota bacterium
AACTCAATCGCCCACGGCAGCCGCGACAGGTCGTTCGATAACAGACACACCTGCGCCGAGTCGCGCGAGACGTCGCTGCCGCAACCGAGCGCGACTCCCACGTCGGCCGCCGCCAGCGCGGGGGCGTCGTTCACTCCATCTCCCACCATCGCGACCGCGCCATGCTCGGCATGGGCCTTCTGAACGGCGTGCGACTTATCCACCGGCAGCAACCCCGCTTCGACCGACGCCCCCAACAATTGAGCCAGCCGCACGCCCCGCGCGGGATGGTCCCCCGTCAGAACGGCCGCGTCGAGCTTCTGCAGCCGGCACCAGTCAAACAGATCCTGCGCCCCGGGTCGCAACTCCTCCGCGAAGACCCAGATCGCGCGGACTCTTCCATTCCAACCCAGAAACGTCAGCGACTCCCCCTTCTCCAGCGCCCTTTGTTCGACCTCGGCCACGGTCGGCCCAAACGCGAACCCCTCTTCCTCCAGGAGCGACCGGTTGCCCAACACCAGCCGCATCCCCTCGGCAGCTTCCGTCGCGACCAGTCCCCGTCCCGCGACCTGAACCATCTCCAGCGGCGGCACGTCGTCGGGCATCCAGGAAACCGCGTCGCGTCCCGACGCGGCGGCACAATCCCCCACTAACGTCGTCTGACATCGGCGGATCGCCCGTGAGAACGGATGATTGGAACCAACCGTCATACGTGCGGCGATCGACTGGACGGCGGCGTACTCCCAGCCATCCTCCAGCGCGAACTGTGCCACACGCGGTTCGCCCGTGGTGAGTGTCCCCGTTTTATCAAATCGCAGCGCGCTAACTTCAGCCAAACGTTCCACCGCTTCTCCCGACCGAAACAACACTTGCTTGCGGGCCGCCGCCGCCAATCCCGACCAGACCGCCAAGGGGGTCGCCAGACCGAGCGCACAGGGACACGCCACCAGCACAACCGCCAGCCCCGCCAGCAGGCCCGCGTCCCAACCGCTGTGCGTGCCATGCCACAGCACGGTCCCCAACGCGAGTATCGCGACGATCGGAAACATCGCCGCCGAGACGCGGTCTGTAAGCTGTTGATACGGACCTTTCGCCAGTCGGGCCTGCCGGACAATGTCGATGATCCGTTGCAGCGCTCCAGCGCTCGCCGGCGCTTCGACCTCCAGCAAGATCGGCGAATCAATGAGCAGCGTTCCCGCCCACAGCGTATCACCAACACGCCGATTCACCGGCAGGCTCTCGCCTGTGATCAGTTGCTCATCGAGCTGGGCCGCCGTCGAGAGCAGTCGGCCGTCGAGAGGAACCCGTTCGCCGGGCAGCACACGGACTACATCGCCCGGAACCACGGAATCGAGCGGAATCTCTTCCTCGCACTCCCGGTCGGCGGTCTCCGTCGATCGACTCTGTTTGCGAACCATCGCGGGGAGTAGTTTTTGCAGCGCGTCGAGAGCGGTCCCCGCTTGCAGTTTGCCCTGCGCTTCGAGCCAGCGGCCCAGCGTGACCATCACCAGTGTGACGCACGCCACTTCAAAATAGACCGGACCACTGTCGCGAATGACCGAGACCGCGGAATAGCCAAAGGCGGCGAACACGCCGGCGCAGAGCAGGAGATCGGTCGTGAGTCGGCCGCGACGCAATGCCAGCAGCGCCGAGTCAGCGAGCGGGAGCCCCAGCAGTCCGATCACCGGGGCGGTGAACAACAGCCCCAGCGCCCGCAACAGCCCTTCCCAGGGGCGGACCAGCGAATCCTCGGCGAGTTCGCCGTAAACGTCGCGGGTCCACAGCGCCATGGTGAAACACATGACGTTCATGGAGAAGAAGATCGCCGCCCCGAGTCGGACAAGAGTCCAACGGGCGGCTCCCGTCTCGCCCGATTCCCGCGTGACAGCGGCGGCGAATCGACAACCCGAACAGCAGAATTCCGGCTCGGAAGCGATTGCGGAGTCGGCAGACCCGCCGCTCAACAGCGGAACGGGAATCGGCAGCCCGCAGAAATCGCAGGAGGAGCCGGCCATGGTCAGCCGGGTTTCGCGATTTCGGACTGCAGAGCGGGAATGAGCCACGTCACCACGTAGTAGATCACGAAGACCCAGAAGACGACCCAAGTGGCGTGAATATACCACGGGATCGTGCGGGCGACGTAGCGGTGATGGCGGTTTTCGACTTCGACCGCCGGCTCAGCTTCAGCCATGGTGGGCCTTCGCCTCCATGTCATCCAGCATCGCTTCCGTTTCCAGCATCTTCTGTTTGGGAGCCTCGATCTGGCTGAACATGCCGTGGACAACGGCCCACCCAAACAGACAGAAGAACCCGGTGGTCGCGAGCAGGTAGTTCACAATGGGGGTGACGGCGAACGCCCCATCCCCTTCGCCGCGAAAGACGGCGGTGAATTCAATGAACTTCCCAATGAATCCCAGCATGCTGGGAACGAGAATCACAACCGCGAACGCAATGGTCGTGATTTGCGCTTTGCGGTTGCGTTGGGAGGCGGTGGGGGCGGGAGTCGACATGTTAGATCGCCTGCATCAGAAGTGACGCGGTTCGAAACGAGGCTTCGGGCTGGGCCGGCGCGGGAGGACGCTCATCCCCTTCGACAGCGGCCGGTGGGGTCGACGCCTGAGGAGGTTCCGATTCGGGAGCCGGGTCGATGGGGGGATTTCCATTCTCGACGGCCTTGGGTTCCGCCGGCGCGGGCTGACCGTCGGCCGGCTGCGTTTCACCCGTGGGCGGCGGGGCGGGCTTGGTTCCCGGAATCGCCACCTGAGCCGCCTCCAGCTCGGCGTCGGTCGGCTGCGCGTTGCTCGCCTCTTTCTTTTCCGTGTCGGCGGCAGCGTCGGGCTTGGCTGGCTCGGCAGCATCACCATCGGCAGCGGCTTCACCGGCAGCCGGGGCATCACCGGCGGCTGCCGCCACGGCACCTGGGGCGGCGTCGGCCGGCAGACTCGACTCGGTGTACTGTTCGTAGTACGGATAGCTTTCCAGCCACGAGCCAAGCCATTGCAGGTAGGTCATCAGCGCCAGGCCCCGCAGATTGGGCTTGTCGGGAGCCCCTTCAAAGAACCAGGGATACTCGGGCATCACGGATCCATCCGACAGCAGTGTCGGCTTGAACAGGTGAGTCGCCTGCCAGTCGTTCGATCGGCGTCCCCCCTCGCGACTCAGGTCGGGACCGACCCGGCGGGTTCCGAACATCACGGGCCGCTGCAATTCGTTCTGGTACTCCCACGATTTCGAGACCGGCCCCCAGCGACGGGACTCGTTCGAAACCGGACGCACGAACTGGCTGTGGCAGTGCCAGCACGCTTCGCCCACGTAGACCTTTCGGCCGATTCGCAGCGCCTCGGCACATTTTTCATTCAGCCACTTTTCCCGGGCGGCGGCATCTTCGGGTGGTTTGCCCATGTGCTTTTCGAACGACGCGGGAAACCGCCGGGCGAGATCTTCGAACTGGTACCGCAGGTTGGCGGTGACCAATTGCTCGGCGGTCTTTTCCGGCAGATCCTTGTACATCATCGCCGGCACGAGCGCGTTGGAGACGAACGCCAGGGCGAAGAAAAACAACCCCGCGATCACCAGCACGCTTCCCTTACTTTCGAGCATCTCTCGGCCTCTTTCTCAGCACAACAATCGACAGAGCCGACGATTCGCCAGTCTGTCGCGATCGGGACACGGGTTTGTTGTCCGTGAAATGTGTTGTCG
>JAPLOC010000315.1 GCA_026692825.1 Planctomycetota bacterium
CAAAGTCGGACTTTGTTTTCCCGACGGAGGGCGGTGAGCGCTTCGAGCAGCAGCGTATGCGCCTTCTTCTTGTGTTCAGGCATCTGCGGGTCGAGTTTGGGAACGTCGGCGGTGACGGCTTCGACGTCTTCGTAGTAGATGAACTCGTCGCAGTTGTCCCGCAGCAGGTCCGACGTCGAGGGTTGCATCCCCAGACCGATCACATGCTTGCCCAATTCCTTGAGCTTCGACACCAGAGGAGAGAAATCACTGTCCCCCGAGACGACCACAAACGTATCGATATGATCTTTTGAATAAGCCAGATCCATGGCGTCGACACACAGACGAATATCCGCGGAGTTTTTGCCCGTCTGCGCCCGGCGGGGAATCTGGATCAGCTCGATCGCCGCCTCGTGCAGTTGCTCGGTGTAACTGGAATAGCGGTTCCAGTCAGCATACGCCTTCTTGCAGACGATCTTGCCCTTTTCGACCATGCGTTTCAGCACCCGACCGATATCGAACCGACCGCGCGCTCCCTGGAAACCGAGCGCCAGGTTTTCAAAGTCGATAAAGAGTGCGAGGGAATGTTCCTGCTCGGCCATGCTGAGGGGAGAAGTCGTGGGAAGTGATGGAGAACGCGAGGCGGAGTCGCCGCGAGACGGCCCAATCGTACCAGATCTCACGCCGGAATGCGCGCCCGAGGGAAATCCCTCATTTCCCTTCCGCAATTGCATCCGCTGTCGGAATCCGGTATTCGTTACGCTGCGATGGGAGGGACTTTCTTTTGACTCCGCTCATCCAACGCGTGAGTTGCCGCCCCCGCTCAAAACCCGTTCCATCACCGACCGCTGCCCAGACCGGCACAGCGACACTGATCGCGATGAGTACCGCCGCCGATTTTGAAACACACCCACAGTCGGCGGTCATTCACCGAATTCTGGTGGTCGACGACGACGCGGATACGGTCGCGTTCCTGCGGGAGTTGCTGGAGCGGACTGGGTACGACGTCTTTGTGGCGAAAGATGGCGGGCAGGCGCATTCGAGTTTCGTCATGCGGCAACCCGACTTGGTAATCCTCGATCTGATGCTGGCGGGGAACGAAACCGGCTTCGAAGTCTGCGAGCGGCTGAAGCACACGCATCAACAAATTCCGGTGATCATTCTCAGCGCGATTGATCTCCCCCGGGCGCGCGACCTGGCGAAACGCGTGGGGGCCGATGCCTATCTGAACAAGCCGATCGAGCCAGAAGAGTTGCTGCTGCAAATTCGGCAGACCGCCGACGAGGTGTATCAGCGATCTCTAGCGGTCGTCAAACCGAATGACGCGAGTCAACCTGTGCGTTTCGCGTGCCGTTGCGGGAAACGGTTCAAGGTCTCGGAACAGCATCGCGGAAAAACCTTGACGTGTCCCAATTGCGGGGAACCCGTCATTGTGCCTCGGCACCATTGACCCACGCGGAGCGACTGGAATGCACGTGTTGATCATTGTTTCGGGGAAGCACAAAGGACGGCGGGTCGAACTGCCGGATCGCGAAGTGCTGATCGGTCGCGATGAGGCGTGCCTGGTACGAATGACCTCGGCGGAAGTGAGTCGCCAGCACTGTTCATTGACGCCGACCGATTTGGGGTTGCTGGTTCGCGACCGCAACAGCCAGAACGGCACGTTTGTGAATCACGTGCGAATTGACCGGGAAGTTCTGCTGCGGACTGGTGACCGACTGCAAGTCGGCCCGGTGCTGTTCGAGGTGGAAGGCCCGCCCGAAGAGTCTTCCGGGGTGGAGGAGAGCGTGTTGAGCTGGCTGTCGGAGGGGGGGGACTCGTCAGCCTCCCCATCGACGGGAGACACCACAGTCGTCAAGATGCCTCCACAACTCCAGCCACCGCAACAACAGCCCGCCGTCGCCCCCTCGGCTCCCGAGACGCCGCGGTATCCCGTTTTCAAGACCGTGGCTGAAGAAGCCCAGGACATTATTCGGGAATGGTGTGAGCGCCAGACTACCGAAGCGTCGCCAAAGTAGGTTGCATGCAGATCGTCGCCGGCCGTTTTCGCCACCTGAAACTCGAAACCAATCCGGGGGATTCCACACGCCCCATCCTCACCCGGGTGAAGGTGGCGCTGTTTGACCGCCTGCAACCGCTGCTGGCTGGGGCTCGTATCGCCGACGTTTACTCGGGCACCGGTACCATCGGACTCGAAGCACTCAGCCGGGGTGCCGTCCGCGTTGTCTTTTACGAGCAGGACCGCAAAGCGTTTGATCTCTTGCGTCAAAACATCGCGTCTCTCAAGGTCGAAGACGAGACGATCTGCTGGCGGGTCGACGTGACGAAGTGTTCCTTCCGACCGAAGAACTCGGATGGATTTCTGCCGTACGACATGGTCTTTTTCGATCCTCCTTACGCGCACCTCGAAAAACTGACCCGCGGGACAATGCTGTACCGGTCGCTGGAACGGCCCGCCCGCCCCGGGATCTCGGCCCCCGACG
>JAPLOC010000316.1 GCA_026692825.1 Planctomycetota bacterium
TCCCTTTCATCCTCTTCATCCTGTCCAATTCATCCGGTCAAATAGGGCGAGTTGACCGGATGAACGCGTTCGATACTCGTGTCACTTTACGACCACCGGAGCGATAATGCGCGACGCGTGGGTTTTGTTGTGTTCGACCGTGTTCTCGGCCACAACCGCGTTGGCGGGGAAGTCGAAGCCGAAAGGTTCGCCGGTGTTGGGGTTGGGTTCGTAGAAGTCGATTCCGGTGCTACACACCGTCACGCGAATACGGTGACCCTTGTTAAAGACCTGACTGATCCAGCCGACGTCGAATGCGACGGGATAGACCTTGCCCGGTTCCATGAAGACCTCCTTGTCGAAGCCATCGCGGTAGCGGGCCCGCCGCACGTAATCGACCAGAATGATCGACCGTCCATCGGGGTAGACATCGCTGACCCGCACGACGAAATCGGTATCGCGTGCGGACGAGGTCACGAACAGCTCAGCTTTCACCTGGCCGGTCCATTCCACCGGGGCGGCAAGCGGTTCGGTGGTGAAGGTACGGACTTCGGGCTCGGCTTCAAACTTCTGGGCGTCAGCCGCCCCGGGGAAAGCGACCGTGGTTGTCATGCGGTTCGGTTTCAGAGGATCGGCCTTGAACGGTGTGTTCGACTTCTCGTCGGTCGGTTTGACGTTGTTCAGGCCCCCGGTGGATTTCAGGAAGTAACTCCGCTTTTCGGAGGCGATCGGCCAATCAGGCGAGGTACGCCATTCATTGCCCGGCGCTCCCGCTTCACCCAGCGCGCCCATCACGTAGTAGCGCACGGTCGGATCTTTTTCCACACCATTGTCGATCCCCTTCAGATAGTGGTCCATCCAGCGGATGAGGTGCGCTTCGCCGTCGAATTTCGCGTTGTCGGGGTATTGGAGTTCCGAGACTTTGGAATTGTTCTTTCCCTGAAGTCCGCCGTGCAGCCAGGGGCCAATCAGCAGTTGCTGCTTCCCCTGTGAATTCGAACCGGCGTGATGTTGCCGGCCGATGTAGCTTTCGACCGAACCCTGACACATGAAGTCGTACCAACTGCCAATCGTGAAGCAGGGGACATTCATCTTGTTGAAGTGCAGCGCGCAGTCTTCCTGTTTCCAATAGTCGTCGTATTTGGGGTGCTGGAACCACTCGACCATCAGTTCGCGGTTGTGGTCGGGCACCCGGCAGACCGCCCCCATGTTTTTGAATCGCTGCGGTCGAGTCGTTCCGCCAATGCGATACCCCTCTTGGTACAGGCTGAGTCCGGTATCGATCATGTATTGAGCTGCCAGGTGCGGGGGCTGTGTGATCGCCAGGAAATTCTGGGCGAAGCCGGCCTGCGAGCTGCCGAAAGTTCCGACTTTTCCGGTGGACCACTTCTGAGTTCGCAGCCATTCTCAAACGTCGTAGCCTTCTTTCAGCTCACCCCAGCCCGGGGCACGATATCCATCCCATTTCCCCTCAGACAGCCCCGCGCCGCGGAAGTTGACCCCGCAGACGACGTAGCCAGGTTTGGCAATACGGGCGAAAGCCTGCCGGGTGCCGGCTCCGCGCAGGTCGGCGTACCGCTGTTCGAATAGAACGGGCCAAGGGCCAGTCCCTTCAGGAAAATAGAGATACGCCGACAGGTGGACACCGTCACGCATCGGAATCATCACATGCTCTTCCCGCACTCCGTACAGGTCGACGGCGTCTTGAGCCGGGGCGGGCGATGACCATGCCAGAAAGGCGAAGGGCAGGAGGGCAAGCAAACGACAGCAGTCGCGGCGCAGCATGATGGGGCTCGACAGTTGGCGGAAATCTGGCGACGATCGAGTGTATTCTGAGATCGCCACGACCGGGGAGCAAGCGACCGCCCCAATCGCCGGCTTGTCGCGTCGCACGGAAATCGGGTAGGCTGCCCCAATTCCAAGTGCGTCGGGCGTTCGTTTCCTCTCCTCAGCTTTCGAGTGCTGGCATGAGCCTGTTGGTTGTTGTCGTCGCGTCAGCCGTCATTTTGATGATCGCGTACTGGACCTATGGTCCGGTGCTGTCGCGGTTGCTCAACCTGCGGGCCGATGTCGCGACGCCGGCGGTCACCCTTCGCGACGATGTCGACTACGCGCCGATCGAA
>JAPLOC010000317.1 GCA_026692825.1 Planctomycetota bacterium
CAGTGACTGGGGGCCCGATTTCCGGCCCGAGTACCGGATGCTCGGAAAGCTGAGGGAGTTGTTTCCCGGTGTTTCGCTGCACGCGTTCACCGCGACCGCGACTCCCCGGGTGCGGGAGGATATCGCCCGCGAGTTGAAGCTGTCGGAACCGCGAATTCTTGTGGGGTCATTCGATCGCCCGAATCTTGTGTATCGTGTCCAGAGGCGATCCGATCGGTTTCAGCAGATCCTCGACGTCATCAAACGGCATCCCGATGATTCCGGCATCATTTATTGCATCCGTCGGCTGGATGTTGACGAAATCTGTGCCGCCCTGGTTCGCGAGGGCTACAGCGCGCTCCCGTACCACGCGGGAATGTCGGACTATGACCGCACCCGCAATCAGGACGCGTTTCTGAACGATCGGACGAAGATCATCGTGGCGACCGTGGCGTTCGGTATGGGGATCGACAAGTCGGACGTGCGCTACGTGATTCATTCCGGTGCCCCGAAGTCGATCGAACATTACCAACAGGAGTCAGGGCGCGGCGGCCGCGACGGTCTGGAGTCGGAATGCTGGTTGTTCTTTTCCACGATCGATTTTCAGACATGGAAAAAACTGCAGTCGGATCTCCCTCCCGAGGCCTACGCGATCGCCCTCAAGATGCTGGAGGGAATTGAGCGGTTTTGTTCGGGAGCCCGCTGTCGGCATCGGTCGCTGGTCGAGTACTTCGGGCAGGACTATGAACCGGAAAACTGTCAGGCGTGCGACGCGTGCCTGGCGGAACTGGATGTTGTCGCGGAGCCTCTGATTCTGGCGCAGAAGATCCTCTCGAGCATCGTTCGCCAGGGTGAAAAATTCGGTGGCGACTACACCGTCAACGTGCTGATGGGTTCGAGTGAGCAGCGGATTCTGACGAACGGGCACGACAAACTGACCACGTACGGAATGCTACGCGAACACGACAAAAAGCACGTGCGCGAATGGGTCGAACAGCTTGTGGCACAGGGCTTCATCGAGCGGCGGGGTGAGTTCAACGTGCTCGGGGTGACTCCCGCCGGCCGGCGTCTGCTGAAGGGGGAATTGCAGCCCCGCCTGCTGAAGCCCCAGGAGAAGCCGAAGCAGTCGGCCGCCGACCGGATTTCGTGGGAAGGGGTCGACAAGGGTTTGTTCGAAACACTGCGCGGCTGGCGGAAAGAGGTGGCGACCGCCCGCGGGGTTCCGCCGTTCGTGGTGTTCAGCGACGCGACGTTACGCGAACTGGCGAGAACGCGCCCCTCCAGCGCGGGAGGGCTGCTCAAGGTTCAGGGGATCGGGGAACATAAACGGGACGAGTATGGCGACAACCTGCTCGCTCAGATCGCGACGTATTGCCAGACGCACAAACTCTCCTTCGATGTCGGACTCGATGCTCGACCCACCACTCCGCCGCGCGAGCGGAACCCGGCGGCGACCACGGGACTGAGTCCCAGCGAGGCGAAGCGGCACGCATTTCAGCTCTTTGCGCGTTCATTGTGGCCAACACGATTTGCGAACCCGCCCCCTGGGTCGATGAAGTGACATTCGAGCGGATCCGCACCGCGATCCGAAGTGTCGGTAAGGAGAAACTCAAACCGATCTTCGAAGCGCTCGGGGGAACGATTGACTACGGGCTGATCAAAGTCTCGGTGAATTGCATGAATAACGCACCTCCAGAAGATGATCTGCCGCCGGCTGGAGATCTTTTGTGACCAATTTCGACAATCGGAATTTCCGAACGATCAACTCCTTTGACGCCCCTTCCCCCCCCTCTCTATCATGCGGATAGATTGATCCATTGAACGACTGGCAACTTGTGAGCCGGCCTCACGAGTTGCCCAGCCCTCCCCACTTGTCCTTCGCTTCGCCGTTGTTTCACAAATCGCGAGGAGCGGAGCCCCACCAGCCGTTGGCCTGAATCGTCGATCTCGCACCCGCGATTGTTGACTCCCTTCAGGCTGCGGATTGACGCCTGTACGCCTCGGAGACATCAAACCATGCGCCTCTCCCTCCGTGCCCGAGTCGGCCTGTTTTTGCCGGCCTTCGCTTTGGGCTTTTGCGTGATTTCGTCGGCGGTTCAGGCCCAGCCTGCGATACCGGCTATCAGTTCCACCTCGCCACAAGCCGCCCCCCCGGGCCAGACAATCGACGTCAAAATCCGCGGTGGCAATCTCGCCGGCCCGACACAGCTTTGGACCGGATTCCCGGCGGAAGTGACGCTTCCGACCGACCTGGCGGGCAACGGCACCAATGCCGCTGAAGTCACCTACCGCCTCAAACTTCCCGCGGACGCGGCCGTTGGAATTTACGGCGTGCGAGTCGCCACACCGCAGGGGATCTCCAACCTTAAGTTGTTCGCGGTCGATGACCTGCCCAGCGTGGCGCAGGTTCGCCCGAACCAGGTGCTGGCCAACGCCCAGGCGATTACCATCCCGGCGGCGGTCGACGGCTATGTCGACAACCTGTCGCGCGACTATTACAAGTTCACCGGGGCGGCCGGCCAGAAAATCTCGATCGAAGTCCTCGCCCGTCGGCTCGGCTCCCCCCTCGATTCCATGGTTCGTCTGCTGGACGCCAAGGGACGCGAACTCGCCTACAGCGATGACGCCCTGGGTCTCGGCTCCGACTCGATGATTTCGTACACACTGAAAGAAGCGGGCGACTACATCGTCGAAGTCCGCGACATCCGTTTTCAAGGGGGGGGCAACTTCCTGTACCGTCTTCGGATTGGCGACTTTCCGTGCGTAACGGTTCCCTACCCGATGGGGGTTCAGCGCGGTGCGCCCGCCCAGGTGACATTCGCGGGGAAATCGGTTGACGGGGTGCAGCCGGTCCCCGTCGCCCTCCCGGCCGACTCTCCGTTCGCCTATCTCCCGTTGGGAGCGAAGGCAAACGGCGCAAAGAGCAGCGGGTTTGGCGTGGTTTCAGTTGGTAGCACTCCCGAAGCGATGGAAGTTGAGCCGAACAACGAGCAGGCCCAGGCGACCCGGGTGCCGGTCGAGGCGAGCTTGAATGGCCGCTTCGACGCTCCCGGTGACATCGACCGCTTCATCTTCACCGCGAAGGCAGGAACCCGGTACGTGTTCACTGCGGTCACCCGTCAGGCGGGATCCCCCTGCGACCTGTTCCTGCGTCTGTTGAAGACCGACGGTGCCGAAGTGGCGTCGGCGGACGACGTCGGAACTGCCGACGGCATCATCGACTACACATTCCCGGCGGACGGCGACTACACCCTGGTGGTCGAAGATCTGCATCGCCGGGGAGGAACCGAATTCGCCTACCGGATTGCGGTCGCTCCGTTCTCCGAGAAATTCGAATTGTCGGCGACAGCGGACACCCTGAACATCCCTGCGGGGGGATTGGCGAGCATCACCATCAACGCAGTTCGGGGCAGCTTTGGCGGCCCGATTGAGCTGTCGCTGGTCGACGCCCCGGAAGGAGTCGTGGCGACGCCAACCGTCATTGGTCCCGGTCTCGCGACGACGGTGCTGACCGTCGTCGCCGCCCCGAATGTCGCTCCCGGCAAGG
>JAPLOC010000318.1 GCA_026692825.1 Planctomycetota bacterium
GAATCGTCCCAAGTCGCTTTGGGCGCCCCCGTCGGATCTGTCGCGCGGGCGTCGATTGTGATTCCCGCCCACAACGAAGAGGCGGTGATTGCGCGCTGTCTGACGGCTCTGCTCGACGGTGCCAACCCCGGAGAGTTGGAGATTCTGGTTGTGTGCAATGGCTGCACTGATCGGACGGCGGAGATCGCGGGAGGGTTTGGCGAAGCGGTACAGGTGCTGCACTGTCCTGTGGCGTCGAAGATCGCCGCCTTGAACTACGGCGACCAACGGGCAAACGCGTTTCCCCGTTTTTATGTCGACGCTGACGTGGTGATGACGATTGACGCGTTGCGCAAGACGGTCGCGGTGCTGAGTTCGGGAACGTATCTGGCCGCCTCGCCGGCGATCGACTGGGATCTGTCCCGCAGCAGTTGGGCGGTCCGGGCGTTTTACGCGGTGTGGCGCAAGCATCCGTATTTCGATTCGGGACGGCTCGGGTCCGGGCTCTACGCGTTGAGCGCCGCAGGGCATGAACGGCTTAAGGAATTTCCGCAACTGACGGCGGACGACGAGTACGTGCGGCAACTGTTTGATGATTCCGAACGAACGACACTGGCGGACTGTCGGTTTCTCGTGACACCGCCGCGGGGTTTGGCCGACCTGATCAAAATCAAGACCCGCAGTCGGCGGGGGAATCTGGAACTGGAACGGCTGCAACCGGTTCGGGCCAAGGCGCAGCGTCCATCGCGGGGGCGTTTTCTAGGTAGACTGGTGTGCGCCCCCTGGTTATGGCCGGCGTTACCGGTATACTTCTATGTGGTGTGGCAGACTTCGGTCCGAGCCCGCCAGACGCTAGCCAAGGGGAATCCCCAATGGGAGCGCGACCTGTCGAGTCGGCCCAGTGCCGAGCCAGCCGCGCCACGGAGGAGCCCGGATGAGTGATCAGGAACTGATGCTGCCAGAGCAGGCGGTGGACGACGCGCTGACCGCCCAGAGGGTCAGTGCGCGCATTGGATCGCCGGGGGGGGGCGAGGGGGGTGACGGGGACGCGGAGACTCCCGGCGTCAATCCAGTGGGGATGGTGGTCCGCACATTGCGTGGGCGGTTGATTCCCGCAATGCTGTTGGCGGGAATGCTCGGTTCGATCGGTGCGGTCGGCGGGTTCATGGCAAAGAAGCCGACCTATTCCAGCACCGGGATTGTTCAGGTCTTTCCCAACAAGACCAGTATTCTCTACAACGACCGCGACGATTCCCGGTTGCGACTGTTCGACGCGTTCGCGAACGCCGAGACGTCCTATCTTCTCAGTACGCCGGTCTTGGAACTGGCGGTCGAGCAGCCGACCCTGTCGCAAATTGGCTGGCCGAGCGGGATGACGGGGGTTTCCAAGCTGGCTAGAACCGTCACCGCCGAGCGCAAAGGGGGGCTGATTTTCGTCTCGGCATCCGATGACTCGGCCGAGGACGCCGCCGCGATTGTGAATGGAGTGCTGACTGCCTATCTCGAGATGTACCACAAGCAGCTACAGTACCAGGACCGGGTGCGGGAGCGGGAGCTGGGAAATCGCGAACAAGATTTGTTGGCGAAACTGAAGGATCTCGATCGGCAGATTGTGGAAATTGGGCGGGAATACGGGGCCATTTCCATCACCGGTGCCCACATTCGCAAAATCGCACAGGCTGAAGAAGTGGACCAGCGGATCGCTGAGCTGGAGATGAGTATCGCGACAAAAGAAGCGAACTCGAACGAGAGCAGCATTGATATCGGCGATCAGGAAATCAAGCGGTTGATGGTCCTCGACCACGCGATGGCCGACATGCTGTTTGAACGAAGCAAGCTGGCGGGCGATTTGGAGTATCTCGAAGGCCGGCACGCCAAAGAACATCGCGAAGTGGTCGAGAAGACTTCGAAAATCAAAATCATCGACAAGGCGATTGAAGATCGTCGAACACAGTTGTCGACGCTCGGTTCTGTTGGCGCGCTGTCAAAGTCTGGTGGCAGCAATGCGGAATCGGTGGCGGATTTGAAAGCGCTGCGAGATCGTTTCGTCACCCGACATGCCGCCCTGCAGGAAGAGGCCCGGCAATTGAACGAGCGGATGGTGCGGCTCGAATCCCGTTCGAAAGAACGGGAACAGAATATCAAGATGCTGGAAGAGACGCGGAAAGCGCTCGAACAGATTCGGGTGGAGAGCCAGCACAGCCTGCCAGGGACGGTGGAGATTCGTTCGCGTGGCGCGGTCTCGATCGCACCGTCCGCCGACAAGCGGATGATGTTTGGCTTGGCCGGCGCGGTGTTTGGCGGAGCTGGGGGTTTGGCGACGGTGGTGGCACTGGGACTGGTATTCCGCCGGTATCGCTACAGCGACGATCTTTCGGGTGGGCATCCGTGGCTCCCGCTGGTGGGGGTTCTACCCGATTTTTGCGAAGGGAAAGTGGATGAGCAGCCGGCGTTCCTCCACGCATTGCAGCGGCTGACGGTCGACTTGCAGTTGCGTTCGGTGGGGGTTGGTCCAACAGAGGTTTTGGCGGTGACTGGGACGCGGCTTGAGGCGGGGAGTTCCACGATCGCGCTGGGATTAGCGCGGGCGTTCGCAGCAGCCCACGTGAATACCGTGTTGGTCGACGCCGACCTGTCACAGCGGAAGCTGACCACCGC
>JAPLOC010000319.1 GCA_026692825.1 Planctomycetota bacterium
TCGACATGCCGAATTTTCAGGACGTAATTGACTTTCTCAAAGCGAATGGCGACCAAGCCACCTTTACCTTTGGGGAAGTCGCCGAGAACCTCGGGATGAACCCAAAAACTTCTGGGCAGGCAGTGGGTTCCATGATGCGAGCAATTCATAATCGAAATGGGCATAAATATTGCGTTCGGGTTGTTAATGCCGAAACGAAGCAGCACGGTTGTAATTCCCCTCCGGATCCTAACGTGACGTGATTATTCAAGATGGCGATTGCAGGCTTGCCTGGGGGACTGGTCAGCGACCACTTCCCTCCGCCGTCCACCCAACCCCAACTGAAGACCCGACGCCTGTTCGATTCGTCGGAATTGTCCGGCAGTGGATGTATGTCCTACGGCGTCACTACGTTCAGGAACCGACCCATGTGGATTTTCACCAAACACGGCTTCTTCAGTGCGGTGTGCGCCCGACAGGGAAGTGGAAAGCACGGCCAGCCCGTCGATCCCGACCGAATCATGGTTCGGGCAAGGCTCCGTTCGCACCTGAACGCCCTCAAAGATCGCTTCCCCGACCTGCTTGGCGACTCCGAGGTTCAGGAGTCTTCCGGGACTGACTACGCATTTCGGCTGTTCGTACAGAAATCTGCGTGGGTGAATGTGCTTGCGGGACTGGCAGACGAAACCGACTACGACAACTTCAAGTCGGAAGTCGCCCACCATCAGGGAAAAGCGGGAGCGGCGTATGAGCATTCGCTCCATCAAGTCTGGTCAGCGATGCACAAGTTGCAGGAAACCGAAGGGGTGGTCCCGATCTCTTCCACGCAGATCGACAGCATCCTCCCGTTTCTCGATCGCTTCGAAGCGGTGGGCTTCTTGGCTGGCTCGTCGAAACAGCCCGACAGTGAGATCCCCAGGTTCGACACGGAGCCGATCGTCACCGAGTTCGAACAGGCGCTCTACGACAACGGCTGGGTAGCACCGGGGTTCAACTGGACTGAATGGCAATCGTCAGCACAGGAGTTCGTTGATTCACCCAAGAAAATCGAGCGGGCTGACGCTGGCACGATTCAGAAATTGTTCACCACGCATGTCCGGGCGGATCGCTTTTGCGAAGGACATTTCGCCTCAATGTTCGAGAACGGGCATGTCGTGGCACTGTTGCGACGGCTCAAGGCGATTCGGGAAAAGATGAAGAAGTAGTGCTGCTTCGAGCGGGTCATTTCCGTGTTCCGCTCAGGTCCAATCGGAAGAAAGTGGTGACGAAATGCGGTGAATGACGTAGAATACGATCCGATCGAACACTATTCTGGAGGGAAACAACGTGCCGGTGGAGAATCTCGCCGTGTCGTCACAGGTCACATTCGAGAGCAAAGCGCATCCTGCTGTCGATGGCGAGCGTGAAGGACAACCCCATGATTCCCGGCGAACTGTTCGCCAAATTCCAGACGAGCTTTTACGTGGATGCGGTGTTCAAGGCGCGGGGAGTGCAGTGAACCACCTTGCAATCTAGGACGTTGCTCACTCACTCAGGATACCAATCAACATGGCACGCATCGAAAATCACAAATACACTGTCTCAGAAGCCTTTCAAGAGTGCTTTTACATCGTGCCAGACTATCAGCGGGAGTACGTCTGGACCGACAAGGAGGTTCAGCAACTCCTAGAGGATATTGACGAGCAGATCGATGCTGGTTCAGACAAAGAATACTTCGTTGGAATGATCCTTGTCTCACCTGGGACGCAAAAGAACCATTTCGAGGTCATCGACGGGCAGCAACGGCTGACGACGTTCTACCTGCTGATGTGCGCCTTGCGTTATCGGTTCAAGGGTACGGCACAGCATCAGGCCATCAATGGCCTGATCTCGGCAAGTTATGCAACCAAAGACGGTGAAATCAAGACCAGCCTGAAGCTGGAGCCAAGATACGAGAATGCCGACGAATTAATGCAGTGCCTTGTCGCGCAAGACGACGAACCGACAAAAGTACGTCACGCTGTTCAACAGTCGGGAATCACTCAATTCGGGTCTCTCGAAAACTTGCTGAATGCCTACTCCACTGTTTATCGGTATTTGCTCGACAACTACGAGGACCAAGCGAGTCTCAAGAAGTTGTGGGGGTACTTGGCGAACAACGTCGTCTTCATCCAAATTTCAACGGATGTCAGCAGTGCGCTGAAAATCTTCGAGACGATCAACGAGCGAGGCGTGGGGTTGAACCCGATGGACTTGCTCAAGAACCTGCTATTTACCCAAGTGGACCAGAAGGACTTTACCAAGCTCAAAAACGAATGGAAGAAGATTACCGCCCCACTCGAAAAGGCGAAAGAGAAGCCCCTGCGTTTTCTGCGATACTACCTGATGGCAAACTTCACGATCACAAACAAGGACTCGATTGTTCGTGAAGATGAAATCTACGATTGGTTCGTGAACAAGGACAATGCCAAGCTGTGCGAGTATAACGAGAAGCCGTTTGAGTTTGTGCGGAAGATTATTCGCAATGTCGAGAGTTACCTCGCCTTCTCAGAGGGACAGGGAAACGACCGCCACGCCAATACCCAAATGGCAAATCTCAAGAAGATGTGTGGAGGCGCATTCAGCTTGCACTATGTTCTGCTACTTGCAATCGCCAGCCTGCCCAAGCCGCGGTTCGATCACTTCGTCGTGCAGTTGGAGAGCTTTCTCTTCTACTACATTTACACCAAAACCCCGACGAAAGAACTTGAACGCAGCTTTTCTCAATGGGCCGACGAGCTTCGAGATATTGCCGCATTAAAGGACGCGGCAATTCAAAGGCAACAGTTGAACGACTTCATCGACAAGCGATTCCGAGCCAGCATGGACGGCAAGCGGAACGAACTTTCTGACGCTCTCAGGCGTTACACGATTAAGTCGATGCAGCAGTATCGAACCCGCTATTTTCTCGCAAAGCTGACGCAATTCGTGGACATGGCCTACAAGGGAGTGACAACTCCCGGCTCCCTTGACGATTACATGGTGCTGGAGATGGAACACATTTTACCCAACACGCCGGAGCCAGAACTGCGACAGAGCTTCACAACGAGCAACCCCGGTGCGAACTACGACGAATACAAAAACAGGCTGGGCAACTTCACGCTCTTGGAAAAGCCCATCAACATCGTGGCCAGCAACAGCTATTTTGGTGCGAAGAAGGACGAGTACAAAAAGTGCAAACAATACCTGACCAGCAGCATTGTTGAATTGGCCGTTGTTGGGAAGAATAGCAGCATCAACCGCATCAACGAGAAGCTGAAGGCGTTCGAGAATTGGACTGCTGCCAGCATCGACCAACGGCAAGCCATGCTCATCGAGTTGGCTAAAGACGTGTGGAAGACATCCTTGATCGAGACCGTGTAGGTACGACTTTCATGATCCCGACATCTTCCCCATCCGTACACCCGACCAGAACCGCCTGGACTGCGTCCGGAAGCTTCGCGACGTTGAGGTCAGCCCCCACTTCCAGGCGATCTTGGGATGCCTGCTTGGTGCAGATTGGACTACGCCCCGTCTGGTCGAAATGGTCATCACGCCGGACGGCCACATGCTCGGTCGCCCCGCAGATGAACCGTCCTTCAGGGCATTCCTCGGCGCACCCGAAGACCTCATCAGGAACATCCACGGTGTTGCCCCGGTCGCCAAGCTTGACGGGGATGAAGTCGGCTTGCTGGTGGCGAAGGTCGCAGAACTCAAGAGGCAGAGGTAGAGGAGCCAAGCCATGTGGAGTTTCACCAAACACGGCTTCTGTGGTGCGGTCTGCGCCAGAATCGGTGGCCTCCAATTCAACTCGTTAGCGCTCGACAGATTCTTCACAGAGGATTCTCATGCCCATCACCAGACACGACCAACAGGCACTCGACCAGATCTACACCGACTATTCCGACAGGTACAAGGGGCGAAAGGAAGACTACTTCGCCCTGTTGTACCTGAAGTCGAAGTTTCAGCGCAATCCGGAAGAGATCGCGAATTGGGTCAGTTTCGGTGGAAATGACTTCGGAATCGACGCATTCTACATCGATCGGAACGCGAAGAGTCTGTACCTGTACCAGTTCAAGTGGTCCGAGAACCACAACCTGTTCAAGGACTCGCTGGAGCGGATTGCAAGAGATGGACTGGCCCAGATTTTCGCCGCAGCGAGCGTTGAACCGAATCAGAACGAGGTTCTCAACACGCTGCGTGCGGAGTTGAGCGAGGTGAAGTCCGGCATCGATCACGTATTCGTCCACTTTGTATTTAAGGGTCACCTCGACGCGGTCGACAAAAGCGAGGGCCTGGCGCAACGCAGGGAGACTGTCGAGAACAAGAGCCATCTTGTTCACCATTTTTTTGGACGTGACGATGTCGAACTCGCAGTGGAATTCATCTCGGATCGGCGAACCCCCCCACCGGCACGTCCATCGGAGTCGCATTCCATCTCGTTTACGAAGACGGATTCAATTCGCTCCGATGACGGCAAACGCGAAATGTATGTTGGATTCGTTCCATTGATGGACCTTTATCGCATTTTTCGCAGCATGGGTCAGCGCTTTCTCGACCGCAACATTCGATCGGGGCTCTCGGCCGATAACCCGCCGAACCGCAAGATTCGTGAGGCGTTGAGCGACATTGTGCTCAAACAGAAATATTCCCCAGATGTCTTTTCGTTCAACCACAATGGCGTGACGCTTGCGGCCGAAAGGCTTCAATTCGAAGACGGACGGTCGATGATTCATGTGCCTCGGCTGCTCAACGGCGCCCAAACAATCACAAGTGTGTCGCGATTCTTGCAAGACAATTCCGACCACCCCACGATCAAGAACGGGGCTCCCGCGTTGGAATCGATCCGCCTTTTAGCGAAGATCGTGATCGACGACCCCAGCAGCGATTTCGTCGCGCAGGTCACGATCTGCAACAATAGGCAGAATCCAGTTGAGCCATGGCATCTGCGCGCGAACGACAAGATCCAGTGTGATCTGCACGACCGACTCAAGGAATCGGTTGGTGTCTTCTACTCCCGCCAGGAGAACGCCTACCGGAATTACTCTGCCGACGACCTCGAAGAGTTGGGATACGACTCGGCAGTGCAGCGAGACATGAAGATCCGCCCGCTCGCACAGACGTTTCTCGCCAGCCAAGGGGAGATCGCACGGATGTCGCAACTGCCGGAAGTGTTCGAGAATCAAAGGCAGTACGAAGACACATTTCGGCCGAGCTACGTCGAATCCGACGCGAGGAAGATCGTGCTCGCATACAAGGTCGGCTTGCTTCTGAAGGACGCGCTGCGGCAGATTGAAGAGCATGCGAACCAGAAGATTCGGGTCGCGGTTCCCCGGGCGCGAAACCTGATCTGGGCGATGCTGATTCAGGGGCTCCTGAACGACGCCAAGCTGCCGGAACTGCTGGATGAATACGGCACGAGTCTCAGGAAGGAGAATGCCATTCGAGAATTGTTGAAAAAACTCGCTTCACAACGAGTGCTGCCGATTCTGCGGGACGTTCTTGCCAAGCCCGAACATGCCGATCGAATGGCCCAGGAGAAGTACGACTTTCTGCGGACGAAGGAGCTCTTCACACAGTGCAAAGATGCTGCCGCCGATAGGTTCCAATGGACGAAGCGGTCATTGTAACTTCAGCGCGTCGACAGTCGGATCCGACTGGATCCGTGATTGTGCTTCGGATGATTCAATTCCCAGAATTCGCGAAACGGATAGACGCATTGTGGACGACGAAAAATACATCGAGCAGGCGGAAAATGAGATCAAGAAGTGGGAATCTGAGGGGCCGGGTTACATCTCCCAGGTGGGCGACATGATTCTGTGGCCCGCCCAAAAGGCGGCCGACTTCCTGATCCCGGAATCGGTACAGGAAGCAGTCTCCGGAAGCATCGAGTTGTTCCTTGCCGGATTGGATCGGACTGCCAACGCACTGATCAACGTCGACGACATCCGAACGCGCGCTGCCGGTGAACCGGATGGACACGATTCGGAACTCGCCCGTGCCGACTCTGCGGCACGGCATTACTGGAATTGGAACCTGGGAATTGCGGCGACGGAAGGCGGAGCGACCGGGGCATTGGGGCTGGTCGGACTGGTGGCCGACATTCCCGCTTTGATGACAATTGCCTTTCGAATAATCCAGCAGATTGGGACTTGTTACGGCTACGACGTGACGACAGAAGCTGAACGAGCGTACGTTCTGCACATTCTTCGTACTGGCTCAACCGGAGATCTGAAGGCCAAGATGGAGTTTCTGATCGGCCTGAAACAGATCGAGCAAATTCTGCTCAAAGTCACCTGGCGCAGAATGGGCGAGGCCTGGGCACAGAAGGAGTTGAGCGCATTGGCGGCGCTTGGCGCAGCTCGCAACTTCGCAAAGAGCCTGGGACTGCAAGTCACAAAGCGAAAGTCTCTGCAAATGGTTCCAGTCGTCGGGGCACTGGTCGGGGCCTCGTTCAACGCCACGTTCATCAACGACATCGGTCGAGCGGCGTACATGAGCTTTCGTCGCCGGTGGATAGCGGAACAATTCGGCGATGGTGGTGAACCCGGTGGGGGCGGCGGCTCGTCTGCTCGCTAATTCCCATCTCCAACCGGATTCGACGGATCGGCGATTTTTGATATTTCGACCGGAACGACATCTGCGTCGAGTCCCAACGCGGGTTGAACAACCGATCGCCGTGGATCGGTAACCAATTCAAATTCCCTGAAATCCGACTCCGTCACTGGTTGGAATCGTCCTCTGGCGAGTCTCCATTGCTTGATTTCGCTCCATTTTCGGTAACCGTTCACGGGATTGGGCTTGGCACATGGACGGAGGTTCGGTAGTTTTCGGGCATCATGGTCGAATCAACCGAACACGGATGGTCGCGATGCGTCGAATTGCTGGCGGCGTTGGATGCTGCGCTGGGGTCAATTGCGACGCTTCGGGCTGAGTTGGATGCCGCTCGGGCCGAGACGGCAGTTCTGCGGCAGAAAGTCGCGGATCTCGAAGCGAAGCTGGCTGCGGCACTGAAGAACTCGGGCAATTCGTCGAAGCCACCGTCGAGCGATATCACGAAGCCGCCGAAAACGAAGGGGAAGAAGGGTGAGAAGGGCAAGCGGAAAATTGGAGGGCAACCCGGGCATCCGCGCCACACGCGTCCGCCGTTCGAAATGTCGGCGATCGACCATTTCATTGAAACGGGACGGCTGAACGAGTGTCCGTGCTGCCAGGGAAAACTGGTCGACGGTCAACCTTCGGATCGAAAGGTTTTCCAGCAGGTCGAACTGCCGGAAGGGAAGCAGTTCGAAGTGACGCAGCACACCGCACAGGCGCAATGGTGCGAGACCTGCCAGAAGACGCTGCATGCGCCCTGGCCGAAGGAACTGGTCGCGGCTGGACTCGTCGGTCCGAAATTGACCGCCCTGATCGGGTTCCTGAAGGGACCCTGCCACATGTCGATTTCGAACATCAAAAAGTATCTGCGTGACGTGGTCGGATTCCGCCTCAGCCGCGGACAAATCGCCAAGTTGGTGGCGAAAGTCAGCCTGTCTTTGCGCGACCCGTTTGAACAACTGGCGGCGATGCTGGAGAAGGAGTCGGTCCTCAATGTCGATGAAACCGGCCACAAGCAGAACGGCTCGCGCCTGTGGACCTGGTGCTTCAGGGCGGCGCTCTTCACGGTCTACAAGATCTCGCCGTCGCGCGGTTGCAAGGTGCTGGTGGAAACGCTCGGCAAGGAATTCAACGGTTTACTGGGCTGCGACTATTTCAGCGCCTACCGGAAGTACATGCGGCTGAACGCGAACGTTCAGATTCAGTTCTGCATGGCACACCTCATTCGTGATGTGAAGTTCCTGGCCGAGCACCCCGATGAGGAAAACAAGGCTCACGGTCAGCGGCTGCTGGCTCACCTTCGAAAATTGTTCTCGATCATCCACCGTCGCGCGGACTATCCGACCGAGGAGAAGTTTCGCAAGGCGTTGGAAAAAGTTCGAATGGAACTCGTGTTCGCCGCAACGTTCGGTGTGCCGGAAACGCGGGAAGCCAGCAACGTCGCCGAGCGGTTCTTCAAGCACACGGCGGAGTACTTCCGGTTCATCAGTGAACCCGTGGAACCGACAAACAACTCTGCGGAGCAGATGATTCGGTTCATTGCGATCCATCGAAGAATCACCCAAGGCACTCGCGGCGACACCGGCCAGCGCTGGGTCGAACGAATGGCAACCGCGTTTGCGACCTGCGAACAACAAGGGCGATCGTTCTTCTTGTTCGTGGTCGAGGCGATCAAGAATCTCTTCGCCGGCTTGGACGCGCCAAGTTTACTGTCCGGACTGACCGACAAAGTCGCGGAATGCCTGAGTTCACCACCGGAACCAGCCGTCGTCGGGACCAGCTAGCAGTTCCGCGGCAGTACTGGGGGCATCTTCACCGGTTGAAATGGCACCGACTCGCAAGAGTTACGCCCCAATCACGCCCGCAGGGCGTGAACGGTTACGGCGACGGACCGCCATCCGCCGACGACAACGAGGCTCAAATAGGCTTCTCTAGACTTCAACAAAGCATCAAGTGCGAACTGAGTAGTCAATCGAAATGAACCTGCCGACTGAATACAGTGCGGAAGCCTCAAATCTGATGCGGGAGCTTGATGCCCTGGGTGGACTCGCAGCGGTGCTGGACGCTCCTTTTGTCGACACTTTGGACATCGAAGAAAATCGCGCGCTGGGAGACTCCGAGTTGCTGCGTGCAAGCGGTCTTAGTGAATTTTCCGGGCTGCATGGAATTGCCGGTGAGGAGTCGGGCGTCACCGACACCGGGGCACGAGGCATTGCCCGATTCAGAGAGTTGGGCAATTTGGATTTGCGCTTTACTCGCTTCGGCGATTCCGGCTTGCGCCAACTCAGCCACTTGCGACAGCTTCGAGTTGTTCGCCTAGTCGGAACTGACGTCTCAGACTTTGGAATCGAGGGACTGCGGGGGAGTCTTGACGAACTTAAGGAATTGCAACTTGACCACACAGGCGTGGCCGACGACAGTATTTCGTTCCTCAGTGGTGCCATACGCTTAAGCAAGTTGCGTGTGCGTGGTACGGAAGTCACCGACGCCGCATGTGGTGTACTGGAGAGCATATCAAGTCTCGTGCTCGTCGACCTTTCGGGGACACGGTGCTCCCACCATGCGATTGCTCAACTCCGACAGAGTCGGCCCGATTTGCGTGTTGTTTTTGAGACAATTCCCGACCTGCCCGCGATTCTGCGGAATTCAAACATCCCGGTTGTCTCAGCGTCGCAGCACGTCGAGCGCCACGGCGGGAAAATTGGGATGCGCGTTGTCGCCGGGCAGTCGGTCATTGATTCACTGGAGTGGACCCATCAGCGAGAACGCAGAATGGATCAAGAAATCGAGGCCATTCTACAGATCCCTGAGTTTTCGACTTTGCGTTCGATCGACTTGGAACTGGATTTCTTGGGAGATCGCAGTTGCAAGACCATTGCTCGACTCGAGCAACTGCAAAGCGTCAGCTTGGGGCACAGCATGGTTAGCGACGAGGGAATGCGAGAGTTGTTCGGATTGCACCACCTACAGAGTCTCTCGCTGATGCACTGCTGGATTACTGATCAACTTCTTGCTGAGCTTGTCAAAGCACTACCAAATCTGCGAAGTCTGGCGTTGTCGGGTACAATGATCTCCGATGAAGGCGTTTCGAGCCTCACGGGCCATTCGCAACTGGAGGGGCTTGGGTTATGGAATACCAAGGTCACCGATTCATGTCTTGAAGCCATCCGGCGACTGCCACGCCTGAAGGAATTGGAGGTGCCGTACACTTATGTAACTAATGCCGGCGCCGATTGGCTCCGGTCGGTGCGACCGGATCTTAAGGTGATGCAGGGCAGGACCAGCGCGTACTAAAACGTTGCGCCAAACACCCTCCCTGTACAAAAACGAAATCAACCAAAAATCGGCGCCGTTTCAGTGAACGACCGAACACACAACCAACCGCCGGCCAGATCGTTTCAAGTCGTGGCCCAGCTCAAAAATGCCCGAGCCTGCCGTGAATCACCGTCCGAGCGCCGGTCGGCGCGCACCGTCAGCCCTCTCAACATCGGACGCCAGAACTCGCTGCCTCGCTTACGCCGCTCGCCGATAGCTTTTCAGCAGCCCGCCGAGTCGCTCATCGCAGACGACTTCACCGATCGTTGCCACGACCGGTTCGTCCGTCGCAGTGTGGTCGAGGGTCAGGTTGCCGATACCCAAAAGCCGGGGCCACCCACCAGCCGAACTGCCATTTTTGGCCACGAGAAATAGCACAAACGTATGCCGCCATGAGCGTTGCGTCATTCGCAACGTGTTCTCTAGATTTAAGTTATAGCAATTCTCGAACCACCGTCCCAAATGACGAACATGAACACTTGACGACACGCCAGGTGGTGGGTATTTGTATTTGTGTTGTCTGATGTTCATGCCGTGACTTGTCGGCTGGACCTTCGCCGGGCTGGTTTGCGAATCGGATGAACCCATGGCACGAATCCCGCGAAAGCTGATGTTTGATCCGAGTGAGGTAGAGGTCTATCACTGCATCAACCGGTGCGTCCGTCGGGCGCGTTTGATGGGGACGATCAATGCTCTGGACATTAGTGCATGAGTTTTCGCCACCCGCAAGGAGTATTTCGATACCTGCGGCAACTTGACCTGGCTGATGGACGAACGGGGCTTCATCACCCGGTTCAAGTATGACATTGCCACCGAGGGAATGACCCAGCGGATTGACGACGTCGACACGGCTCAGACCAGTGACGAGCCGGCCGGCTGGGAGACTCCGACGGGAGGCGGGTTACACTTGATCACTGATTTCACGAATGACGTCCAGGGCCGGACGATCGAAACGCTCGGTCCGATTCACACCATCGACCTCAGCGGGACCGCCACCAGCATCCGCCGGGCAAGTTGGAACGTCTACCAGGATGCCGCGTTCGAGAATTGGGCCGGACAGGGATACCAGAAAACGTCCGATTCGAGCTACACGCTGATCAATCCCGTTCAGATCGCCAAAATGGACGCGGCGGGAAAGGTTCTCGAACAGATCAGTTCCACTCGGGGATCAAGCACCACGTCGTCCGGGAAACTGGCCGCGACCGATACCTTTGCGCAGTCGTCGTACGTGCGTTGGCAGACCACGCAATACACCGACTGTTGCTTCGCCGCCAGCCAGCGAGCCTACAAACTGATTCCCACGTCGGGGGCAGGCACCTCGGGAACGAACTACGACGAGACCGATTTCGGCTACGACGTGATGAAGCGGCGGAACCGAACCGTCTCGCCGGGGGGGACGATCACCCGTACCGTGTTCAACTCACGGGGACTGGCAACCGGGATCTGGGTCGGCACGAATGACAACGGGGCTTCGGCGACGGATCCCAGTGGGGGAGGCGCTGCCGGGAATAACATGGTGCAGGTCTCGGGAGTCGAATACGACAGCAATGTTGCAGGGGGCGATTCCAATGTCACGAAACAGATTGCCTACGTCGATTCGAACAGCGCGAACAACCGTGAGACGTCGTTCGTGTACGACTTCCGCAATCGCCGGACGGCGACCGACGGGGAAATCGACTTCTACGAGCAAGTGATCTACGACAACCTGGATCGCGTTCTCAGGACCGACCGCCGGAACACGACTTCAGCCGGGAATCTGATCGCTCGTGCCGAAACCCGGTTCGATGATCGTGGGAGGGTGTACCAGTCGGTGCGGTATGGGGTCGATCCGACATCGGGTGTCGTCGGCTACGGATTGACGGACAATACGTGGTTCGATGCTTCCGGCAACGTGATCAAGAGCCAGCCA
>JAPLOC010000320.1 GCA_026692825.1 Planctomycetota bacterium
GAGGCACCGCGTTGCGTGCATTCCACGGTCTTCCGACAGGAGAAAGACGGCCAGACAAAACTGCTCGTGCATCTCTACAACGACGTCAACACCACGGCGTTTCACGGTCTGCCAAACGAAGATGTCCCACTCCGAGAAGAGACGCTGCCGATTCACGACATCCGGCTCAGCCTGCACGGCTACACCATTCAGCGAGCCACGCAACAACCCGAGTCCCGCCCGCTCTCTCTGGTTGTCGAAGGTTCATCCACCGTGATCACGGTCCCTCGCCTCGAAGTTCACTCCGTGATTGTGCTCGATCTGGCGAGTTCGGATTGATGCATGGCCCCGCGTTCTGAAAAAAGGTGTTGGCATGAAGGTTTGCCTAATGATCAATCGAGTTGCACTCTTCAGTCTCTGCCTGGCACTGTCGGTTCACGTTGGTCCGACCGAAGCGTTTGGCCAGCAGACGCTGGGCGCCCTAAAGTCCGACCGGATTCTGTTTCTGGGGAACAGCCTGACGCTCCATGGCCCGAAAGCGGAGATTGGCTGGGCTGGCAACTGGGGCATGGCGGCCAGCGGGCAGGAAAAAGACTACGTTCACCTGCTGACGGCGGCGATTGTTGCCCGCACCGGTGGTCAACTGGTTCTTGAGCCAAAACCTATCGATGCGAGCAAGTCTGTCGAGAACGTCCTCAACATCGCGAATATCCTCGAGCGGGAATACGCCACCTATGAGGCGGCCAGGATTCGTAAGCAGCTCGATTGGAAAGCGAACATCGTTGTCTTGCAATGCGGCGAAAACGTCCCGGCGAAAGACTTCGATGCGGATGTTTTTCAGAAGAGTTTGAAGGCGCTGCTGAACGACCTGAAGGCATCAAGTAATCCACAGATCTTCGTGACTGGCAATATCTTGTGGGGCAATCCCGGCCTGGACGATATCAAACGCAATGTCTGCACCGAGGATCCGGCACACCGCACTTTTGTGGACATCAGCGGCTGTCAAACGAACATTGCTGCCAACGGCCTATCCGGGCACCCAAGTGACGCGGGCATGAAGCTGATTGCCGACACGCTGTTCGCGGCCATCTCGAAGAAGGCCGCCATTGTCCAGCTGTCAGCGGCCCACGTCGCTGCCGTCAATCGTCGTCGGCGGATCTATGTCAACAATGATGTCGGCTACGACGCGGTCGCCATGGGACCGAAGTTGACGGACATCAAGCCCGAGGAATGGCTCGCCGCGAGATTCAGTGCGTTCGACCAGCCCAGCAATCAGGTCGACTGTGTTGGCTGGTGCCTGGATGAAGGGAACATCGCCGCGTATCCCAGCACAGTAATTCCCGAGTTGCAGTATCCGACATTGCTGCGTTGGCGAGCCGAGGGCGTTGACATCGCCAAACGCATCGTTGAAGAGAGCCATCAGCGGAAACTGGAAGTGTTCTGGGAACACCGTCTGAACGGCGCCGATCGCGAAGCGGATGTGAACACTCCAGCGCGACATCCGCTCAAGGACTCTCATCCAGAGTGGCTGATTGCAGGCAGTTGGTGGAATCCGGGACTGTGGAACTTCGCCATCCCGGAAGTGCGACAGTACAAAACCGCCGTGCTCAAGGAGGTTGCCGAACGTTACGATCTGGATGGCATCAATCTCGACTTCGGCCGACATCCCCCGTTCCTGCCAACCGGGCAACAATGGGAACATCGCGAAGCGCTGACGGATTTTGTGCGGCAGGTGCGGTTGATGCTGCAGGGCGTGGCCGAGCGACGTGGCCGGCCGTTTCTGTTGTCGGTGCGAGTGGCCGATACGGTTCCCGGCTGCCACTTCGACGGCATGGACGTGGAGTCGTGGGTGCGGCACAACCTGGTCGACATGATCATCATCGGTACGCGGTCGATCCAGGTCGATCTCCCCGGCTTCAGGCGCATCACGACCGGCAGCCACGTCAAGTTGTATCCCTGCATCGACCAGCATCACTCGCCCGATGGCTACCATGCCGTCCCCTCGCCGGAGTTTCTGCGCGGCGTCGCCGCGAACTGGTGGCATCAGGGAGCAGACGGCATCGCGACGTTCAACTTCTGGAATGAGCTGCCCGACTCCGGGAAGGTGATCGGATCGTCGGGTCCGCTGTTCAACGGCCAATCGGTTCATGCGCTCGCCTACACAGAACTTGGCGATCCCAAACAACTGGCATCACTCAATAAGTGGTTTGTCGTCGATCGTCGGTACGGAGGGGGCTTCTACGACCGTCTGGGGAACCGCTGGGACGACTACACCAACCTGAACCATCAGGCTCCGCTGCCGTTGAAGCTCGGTGCCGACCCGACGTGGGTCGAGGTGTCTTTGGCCGACGACATCGCCGCCCGAGCGAACCAGGTCGATCGACTCGAACTCCGTCTGCAACTCTCCGCCGATACCGCCCCCGAACAAATCGCAGTCAAGTTCAACGGCATCAAGCTGCGGCCTCAAAAGCAGGATGGCAACTGGTGGGTCTCAGCTCTCACCCCGCAACAGACCGCCACGGGACGCAACTTGATCACGCTCGACGGCGCCAAGCCGGGTGGACGCGAGCAGGCAATCTCACTGGAGAAAGTCGAAGTTCATGTCAAATACCGTCCGAACAAGCTTGGGGACTGACCGCACCCGTCAGTTTCTTCCGCGACCGTCAGAATGATCGCGGAGACTTCATGCAATCAGCCGTCGAGAATTCGGCATCGGATCTAACACAGACGAGGCTGACCCTGCTGTACCTCGACCGGCACGAGCCGGTATTGGAACTTCTGGCGGCCGTGGAACAACCAGAGACACACACTGCGATGGTGCATGAAATTCCCCGATGGCTTCCTCGTGTGGAAGTTGTGCTGGGGGCGCTTGCGGCGGACGGTTCGGCTGAGGGGCGCGGCGTCTTGTGTTGCGGCCTCGCCATGCTGCGGCCAGGAGCCGTTGCCGGCAGCGATCGCGACCGGCTGCTGGCAGGCATCGAAGAGTTGTACCGCACCGCACAGGACGCGGGGACGCACAGCGCCGCAGGGCTTGCGTTGCGACGGTTCGGCAGGGAATTGCCGAAGTTGCCCCCAAGCGACGGACCCGAACCTGGTCGACACTGGTTCGTCGATCGATTTGGACAGACAATGACCGAGCTGCCGGGAGGCGAATTCACGATGGGGCTGCGGGTCGGATCGTTCGCGTACGAAATCCAGAACAAGTGCACTCCTCATCGGGTGACGATGAAGGGAGGGGTCTTTCTGGCGAGCACCGAGGTAACCCGGGGATTGTTCGAAGAGTTTCTCAGAGACGGTTCGATCGTTCCTCTCGATGGAATCCACAACTGGGAATTGAACTGGTCTCCCGACAACACACGAATCAGTCCGAGTCAAACGCACCCGATTCAAAACGTGCAATGGTTCGAAACGCTGGCGTTCTGCAACTGGCTGAGTGCGCGCTCGGGAAGAACGCCCAGTTATCACAAATTTGATCGTGCCGAATTATTGCAGGGAGATGTGGCGCCGCTGGGAAAATTGCGGGGCTACTGGTGCGACGCCGATGCCGACGGGTACAGGTTGCCCACCGAAGAGGAATGGGAATACGCCTGCCGCGCCGGCGCGGTCACCGACTTCCATTTCGGCGACGACGTCGACCTGCTACCGCAGTACGCGCATATTGGGAGTGTGAGAACTGCTCCAGTTGGCAAGTTGCTGCCGAACCGTTTCGGACAGTTCGACATGCATGGCGACGTCTGCGAATGGTGCTGGAACGGCGACCGGGAATACAGCTCGAAACCTTACGCAGCGGAGGTCCCGCGAGTCAGTCAACAGAAAGTCGTGCACCGGGGCGGCTCGTGGTTCATTAGCCCCCGGTGGGCGGTCGCGGGCTATCGGGGGGAGGCCGACTGGAACCACGCTCGCGACCACAACATGGGGTTCCGTGTGCTCTGCACGGAAGCGAACAAGCGCGAACCGTCCCGAAATAAGAGCCAACCACACGCGTTGATTTTCCACGACTTCAACGGTGATGGAGCGTGGTCTGCGGATGACGCTCCCCTGCACGGGATCTCGGCGTATGTGGACCTCAACCGCAACAGTCTGCCGGATGAAGACGAGCCGCACGCTTTCAGCGACGAACTGGGGGAGTTGGCGTTTCCAGACCTACCCGCGGGCGAATATGTCGTTCGACCCATAGCGTCGGCCCCCTGGATTGTTGAGCCGGCGTCCGCACCGCTGGTGGTCTCCTCCGACGGCGTGGTGACGTCGGCGAATTTCCGGATGTATCTCGGACAATACGTGTCGGGGCAGGTGTATGTGGATCTCGACGGCGACGGTCGGCGCGACAACTTGGAACCTGCGATTGCCGGCGCCCGGGTATACGTGGTTGGTGAGCCAGACAGCGAAGTGCTGACGGGTGATGACGGAGAGTACAAATTATGGCGCGTTCCGGGGAGCTACCGTTTCGGCGTGACTCTTCCGGAGGGATATCAGCGATTCGCACCGGCAACAGTCGAACAGAGCAACCAGATCTATTCGGGTCAGCCGCACGCGCCGATTGACTTCCACGTGAAAGAGCGAACTTCTGACAACGCTCCGTGAGGGGAAGTGACGAGTCGGGTCGGAAATGGCACAGATTGGCGTCGGGGGGGTGTCCGTGGTAATGCGAGTCGGTCGCACAGGAGCGTAGAACGCAGAGCGGGACCGTACTCCCGCAGTCCATTTTTGCAGACCTGTCGCTCATTGCTCTTCCCTTGGCGCGGGCCGTCAGTTGAAACAGGAAATTTCACAACCCTTGCCTTTCTCCGGATTCTGCCGTAATTGTCGGCCAATGTCGCGGAATCCAAAACCACATCGCC
>JAPLOC010000321.1 GCA_026692825.1 Planctomycetota bacterium
CGGGATCATTTGTCTCGGGGCGGCGATCACCAAGATGCACACCCCGTCGTTCTTCAGCGGCGACCAGTTGATGTATTGGACGATGACCTACGTCAACAACGTCCACCCGTTGGGTGACTGGCTGTCGCAGTATCCGTTGATTCTGAGTGCGTTCGGTTACATCACCATCGTGTGGGAAATTGCGTTCGTGTTCGCGATTTTCCACCGTGGCATGAAATGGTGGGCGATCGCGATTGGAGCGTTCTTCCACATCATGACGATGTTCACCCTCGGTTTGTACATCTTCCCGATGGTGATGTTCTGCGGCTATCTGGGCTACGTCATGACCAGCGAATGGCAGGTCATTTCGAATTGGCGCGTGGCCGGCTTCTTCTCGACGCTGGCCCGTTCGATTCCGCAGTGGCTGGAACGCGTGGTTCCCGCTCCCCGGCAGCGCCCCTGGGCCGCGCCGGCCGCGTACGCCCTGACGCTTGGCGTGGTCGCCCTCGCCGCGGTCGAAGTCGAATACCTGCGAGATCCGTACAAAGAACGTGGTCCGAACGGGCCGTTGGCTCTGGAGGAAATCACTCCCGAGGAATTCGACAAACTGTTCGAGCCCGACCGTCCGATTCGTCCTTCCGACAAATTGCTGGCGTTCGACTTGGGAACTTTTCAGATCGGCGAACACCTGTCGAATCGCCGGCGTGAGTTCAAGCAAGGGGAACGGATCATCGCCCAGGCGACGATCAGTCCGCCTCACGAAGACATGTGGCTCGATTGCTGGCTGCACGAATCGAAACCGGGATCCGAGCCGAACCAGATGGTTCCCGGACGATCGGTCGTCAAAGTCGGACAGTCAGTCGCCCGCGAGACGTTCCGGGCGAACTTCCTGTTCAAGGTCGATGAATCGCTTCCGCCTGGAGAATACTTCCTTCGATTGCGCAGTGGACGCGACGATCTGGCGATCAAGAAGTTCACGTTGTTGCCGCGCGGGGAAGTCCGCCCCGAAATCGAAGACGATGTGCCGGCCCAGCCAGAAGAGTCGTTGCAGGCAAACTGAGGTTGTATCGCACGCAGCGGGATGTAGCCCGCACTCTCTGAGTGCGCAGCCCGCTGTGCGAAATCGGTCACTCAGCGCACGTGGGGCTGGCGCAACCTCACAACCGAGCCGGCCGTCGCGAAATGTATCCGACGTCGCATGGTGCCAGCGAGGGAGTGAACCGCTGGTCGAAATCGGCTGCGAGGGACTTGTTGTGAATCCTGGGGAAGCCCCCAGTGCGTTGTCTTGACGGTGGACGCACCGTGGGGCCAGTCTTTCGGAGAAAGACGGCTACGTTGCGAGTGCGCGGAACGTTGTGTAATCGTCGATGGACATGTCGGTTGGCGTTCGCGTGATCTTGGCCATGCGTTTCCGTCCAAAACCAGTCAGACGGAGGGAATCTCCATCCAATCGCAGGTGCCATCGCAGACCTAACCGTTCACATCGCGTTCAATGGATTCAGAACGCGGTTTCACATCCTGGCTCACGAGTCTCCCGCGAGGCCGAACCGTTACCGCCGCCGGTGGCGTTGCCAGTCCTTCGGAGAAGGACGGCTACCTGCCGAGTGCGCGGTCCGCTATGCGCACTTCGTTACCCGACGCATTCGGGCTTGTGCAACCTCAAGAGCGGACCGTCCGTCACTCAATGAATTGGACGCTGTCGGGGCTTCGCCTCTTCGCCGGGACTCTCGCCAATCCGCGACGCCCCTCGCCGTACGGGTTTTCATACTGTCCTCTCTTCGGCCGTCCATCACCCGACGTTTTTTTGACGCTGTTCGTCCAGTTGAGCCGGAACGCGTTCGACGTCGTAGAACTTGTTCGCGACCAGATGTTCTCCCAGAAAGATCGCCAAGAGGAGCAGAGACATGCACGGAAACACCTCGTGCCCCTGCCTTCCCGTCTGCACATTCCGCCGAAGTTTCTCCACGTCTCGGGCGACGCTGTAGCGGTCCTTCCCCAGACGTTCATCCAGGTCGATTCGCGCGAGCCGGGTCAGATTGCTTTCCCTTCCGTCGGCATTGACGCTGAATCCCTGTTCGTATTTCACCCCGGGGTCGGACGAATTGACCCGGTAATTTCCGAGCTGGTCGACATCGCGCACCACCAGATGCGGAACCCCGGGAGTCACCTCCCCCTTCAACTGCTGCTGACCCGGCTTCCGCAACAGGTACCCGGGGAGCGGCTGCGAAAGATCGAGCGGAAGCAAAACCTCTTCCCCCGCCAGATGGTTGTAGACGGTCTGTGAGCCGCGCCCCAGGTAGGTCATCATCTGATCGACGAGACCGACGAATTCCCAGCCCGCCACAGGCAGGTCATTCCACCCTCGGCGATCGAGCGACGTGGTCAACATCAACACCCGCCCCTTCCCCACCGCTTTCTCAATGAGCGCCGGTCCCTGGCGAGGGTCGGTGTAGCGGGCGATGACCGCAGTGTCGCGGGTCGGGTCGACGCGCCAATATTTCAAAATCGGCTCGGCCTTGAGTCCCGACGCCCCCCAGTCGTCAAACCGCTTGAGCAGCGGATGATTGAGATTCTGCAGATCGAGATACTCGGGAGGCTTGAACGTCAACGCGGCCCCCAGTTCACCCGGCAGAACGCGGAGCGCCGGCTCGGTCAAATAGGCGGCGTGTTTGACGCGGTCGCCCAGGACGACGGCGGCGCTGCCCCCCTGTTCAACATACTCCGCGAGCGCCTTCCAGCCCGCGTCGCGCGGATCCGACACGTTGAGCAAACAGACGACCGACGCCTGAGAGAGCTTCTCGGTCGCAAGCTGCTCCGGGCGAATGACCCGGCAACGGAACGGTGACCGACCCACCTCCACGAGCGCCGCCGGGGAAAGGGCGTCGAATACATGACGCGTGTCCGCCGCCACGTCGGCGACCAGCAGAATCTCCGCCGCCGGATGCACCCGCAATGTGAACCGCCGCACGTCGTCAAACGACAGCGGGTCACTCGCGAGAAGCCGCACCTCCCCTTGCAATAACGGCCCCTCGGCGGCGCGAATCGTGAATTGCGCGGTGGCCCCGCCGGCACCATCAACTGTGACCGTCTGTGGTGCCCCCTGCTTGGTCAGCTTGCCCGCGCGGTTCTCAACATAGATCTCGACGATCTTCTCGCCCAGGCCACTTCCCACGCCATCGAGCCGCGCCTGCAAGAGAACTTCACTCCCCAGAGCGACCGACTGCTCAGACATCACGAGTTCGGTGACCCCCACATTCGAAGGGGAGTCGATGCCCACGTCGATGAAGTACAGTCCCAGGCCCGGTAGTGCCGCGAGCGATTCTTTCAGCCGCGGTGACGCCTCCCGGCGAAACGCCATGCCGGTCAGATCCGAGAAGACGTACACCTCACGGATCGCCGTGTCCGTGGGAGTTTCAGCAGCGGTTACTTCCGTCCCGGCGGCGGGCGACAGTTGTTGCTGATCTTCGAGGTGGGCATCAATCGACGACAGCAGTCGGTCGTCGACGTTGCGGGAGACGGGGGTGGTAGTCAGCGCGGCGACTCGTTTGACGGCGGCCGACAGGTCGGGCAAAAAGCGAACGACAGCGTCGGAAGACGTATCGCAAATGGCGACCCGACTGCCTCGCGGAAGTGAGTTCAAGTGCCGTTGCGCGATCTGCCGGGCGACTTCCAGTCGGGTCTGGCTTTCCTGCTGATACTCCATACTGAGGCTGGTGTCGAACAGCATGACAGCGGTCACGGGAAGCGTCTCGTCGACAACCACTCCCGGAGCGGTCATCGACGCCCAGACACGGGACTGGTAGGGCAGCAGAAATCCCAACAGCAATCCCACGAG
>JAPLOC010000322.1 GCA_026692825.1 Planctomycetota bacterium
ACACTTCGATCGTCTCGTAGGGAACCCCCAGCGAGCGAAAGAAGCCGACCAGGAATTCGGTCAACCGGGTTTCGAGGTATTCCGGTCCCGAAACATCGCGTCCCATTGGGCTGACACTGGGAATCGCGACGAGTTTCGCGAGCAGTTCCACCGGATCGATCAACATCAATGACTCGCGCCACGCCAGAACTAAAGGACCGGTATCAGAACTCGTGAACTAGGCGATCAGTTCCTTTACGACCGCGTTGTGATCGACCAGGTATTGGGGCCGCCCATTGTTGTCAATGAGCGTGGTGAACCGCGGGTCGACCCCCATGTGCTGATACAGCGTCGCGACGATTTCCTGCAAGTGAACGGGGCGGTCGGTGGGTTGTTCACCCAGTCGATTTGTCGAACCAATCACCTGCCCGGTCTGAAGTCCCCCTCCACCCAGGAGAACACTGGCCGCCCGGGGCCAGTGATCCCGGCCGGCACCACCATTCACCCGGGGCGTTCGTCCAAACTCACCCCACACGATCAGAATGGTGTCGTCGAGCTGACCATGCGCTTTCAGGTCATCGACCAGCGCCGCCAGCCCGCGATCAAACGGGGGCAACTGCCTGCGGAGGTGGCCGAAATTGTCGCCATGGGTGTCCCATCCCCCCCACGACAAACTGACGCAGCGCACGCCGGCGTCAATCAGACGACGGGCCAGCAGGAAGCGGTCGTTTTCCCGATAGGGGTTGGCCGTGCTGCCCACGTAACGTTCGCGAATGCGGGGATCTTCCTGATTGAGATCGAGCGCTTTCGCGACCGCGCCCGACGTGATCACGCTCACCGCCCGTTCGGCGAATGAATCCATCGCCTTCATCGAACCCGCCGAGTCGGCGTCCCGTTTGAGTCGATCGAGCCCTCCCAGCAGTTTGGTCCGATCGTCCAGTCGGCCGGTCGTTACGCCACCCGCCAACGAAAGATTCGCCCGCCCTTCTCCATCGGGGCGAAACGCTCCATAGACCGGACCAAGAAAACCGTACTTGGTGTGCCCGGTCAGATCGACGAACGTGGGACACGAACCGTTATTCGCCCCTTGCAGGCGGGAGACCACCGATCCAAAGCTCGGCCGGCCACCACTCGACCGCAGTGACTGTTCCGACCAGCCGGTTTCCGTCTGATGCGGGCTGTGTTCTTCGTACAACCCGGTCAGCGACCGCACAATTGCCAAGTCATTCATCCGGGCCGCCAGTTCGGGAAGATGCTCGCAGATTTGCACCCCCGGAACGTTCGTGTCGATTGGCTGGAATTCGCCGCGAAACTCGCGCGGGGCTTCCGGCTTCAAATCAAACGTATCCATGTGCGAGGGGCCGCCCCCCAGGAACACGTTGATGATCGACTTCTTGGCCCAAACCGAGCGGCCGACTCCCTGTTCGTCGGCCCGCAGCAGATCGGTCAGCGTCAGGCTCCCCAAGCCAACCGCGCCGACCGTCAGAAAACTCCGGCGGTTCACACCGTCACACGTCCGCTGGCCGAAACTGTCAATCGTGAACATGCTGGTTCCCTGAAAAGGGGGGGAGAATCTCGGTACGGTCCATCCATTCCAATTCGGCGATCCGCCGAACCCATCGGAATCGGGTCACATGATACTACCCACATTTCGCGTGGAGAGCAAAACGATTTTCCCGAATTGCGGATTATTTCCCGACGCAATACAGGAACCGATCGGAGCGGAACAGCAGCCGACCTTCGGTTACTGCGGGACTGCCGTTGAAGACCTCTTCTTTGGGCGCGAACTCGACATGTTGCAGAAGCTCAAATTCCGGTTTCGCCGCCACGACGAAGGTGCCGTTCTGACGGGTCACCGCATACAACTTGTTGTCGGCGACAAGGACCGAGGCGTACATCTGGCCGCCGTCGGGAATTCGACTTTGATAAACCGTCGCCCCGTCCGCGAGTGCCAGACAGATCGCGATGCCCCGATCGCTCACCCAGTACAGGTGATCGCCGTGAATCACCGGGCTGGTGACATACGATCCGATGGACTTTGACCATTTCATGTGAGTCTTGGTCACTTCGTCTTTGCCTCCGGCCTGAACAGCGACGGCGGAACCATTTCGACCACCGACAACGTAGACCATATCTCCCCGGATCACCGGGCTGGTGCAGACGACGTCCTCTTTGACCCCTTCGCTGTACCACAGAAACGCCCCGTTGTCGGGGTCGATTCCCCAGATCTCATACGGCACCGCGATCACCAATTCCTGTTTGCCACTGGGCAACGTCACCAGACCGGGGGTACTCCAGGTTCCGTAGAACCCGTCGGCGGTCAGCTTCCATTCCTCTTTGCCGGTCTGGACGTTGAAGGCGATCAACGATTTGCTCTCCGACGTCGCCGGCACAATCAGCTTGTCTTTGTAGATGATTGGGCTGTTCGCCGTCCCCCAGTTCACGGGTGCGGAGCCGTTTCCCACATCCTGCGACCAAAGCTTTTCTCCGGCGAGCGTGTAGGCGTGGACACCCGATTTGCCGTAGAAGGTGAAGACCCGCTGGCCATCGCTGGTCGGGGTGTTTGAAGCGTACCCGTGGCCGGCGAGAAACCCTTCGTAGCGATCCTCCCCCGGCTTCGCTTTTTCGACCTGTTGCCATTGGAGCTTGCCTGATTTCCGATCGAGGCAGGTCAGCACGTATTCGAGGCCCGCGAGATCACCCGGTTTGTCGGTCGAGACGCCGCGAAAACTGGTGACGAAGATCCGGTCGCCAACGACAATCGGGGACGACGCACCCGGGCCGGCCAATTCGGTCTTCCAGACAATTCCCTGCGTGTCGCTCCAGGTGCTGGGCAGATTCCGGGCATCGCTGGTTCCCAAGCCGTTGGGGCCGCGAAACCGCAGCCAGTCGGCCCCCTCGGCAGCCGGCAATAACCCCGCACAGACCAGTCCCAGAGACACCACGGTTCGAAAAGATCGCATACTTATGACTCGGAGAATCGGGCGGAATGGGGCCTTTGAAAACAAACCCGCGTGGCAGAGCCATGCCAGTGGCTCCACCACGCGGGAAATCAACCTCGAAATCCCCGCGTCAGATCGAACAAAACGGGGGGTTCTGAAACTACTGCTTCACTGGTTTACTTCTTCGCTGTTTTACTTCTTCGCTGGTTTACTTCTTCTCTTCGGCCTTCTGACCCGGGCGACCCGCGTTGCGGCCACCGCCGGCACCACCACGACCGCCGCCGAAGCCTTGCGGACGGAGCGAAGCCAGATCGAACGGCTTGCCAATCAGGGTGGCGAATTTGTCCTGCTGTTCTTTCGACAGAATCTCCTTCGCCTTCTTGTCGCGTTCGGTCGTCATCTCGGCGACTTTCTTCTGCATCTCTTCGAAATTGCCACCCCCAGCACCGCCGCCGCCACCGGAGAACGCTGCCTGGAACAGCTCGCGCTGCTTGGTGCCAAACTCGGTGTTGACCGCCGCCAGCTTTTCCTGCTGCTCCTTCGACAATTCGAGCGACTTAACCACATCGGCGTCGGCGTACGCACCGGTTCCCGCCTGCTGCCAATTGATCTGCTGCAACCGGGTGTGCTG
>JAPLOC010000323.1 GCA_026692825.1 Planctomycetota bacterium
AGCGGCGGGTGAAGCTAGGTTTTCAAGGAATGGCCAATGCGTTCCATGAGTTCAGGTCCCTCCTCCGCACGTCGAGGGAGGATGACGGTTCGGCCGGAACCAGCTCCCGCACTTCAAACGCACCCGCTTGCGATCACGGAATTCCCCGAATTGTTGCGGCCGACGCCGCAATGTCCCGCAGCCAATCGATGGCGTTCCTACAAGAGTCGACCAACAAAGGACAACTCGGAATTCATGGAACGCATTGGCAATGCCTTGCAAACCTATCTTGACCTGCCACCGGCATCCACATCGCACATCGACACACACCGAGCCGATTTTTTTTGTCCACCCCGATTTTCCACACCATGTCCTTGTGCCGTGACCGGCAACCGCCGTCGGCGACTTGGAACAACCGCTGATCATTCAATTCGTCCCTGTGTTTTCTCAAACCACGGAATTGATCTTGGACGGGTTCTAAGCCGTTGGGCGGAAGCTGGAGGGGACAGAGTCCCCCCAGCTTCGGTTCGGTAATCACGCCAGAATTTCCTGCACGACATGCCCATGCACGTCGGTCAGTCGGCGATCAACGCCGTTCTGTCGCATCGAGAGGCGCGTGTGGTCAATCCCCAGCAGGTGCAGCACCGTGGCGTGCAGGTCGTAGCACCACGTCTTGTTCTCAACCGCCTGGTACCCCCAGTCGTCACTTTGGCCATGGGCGACTCCCGGCTTGATACCTGCACCCCACAGCCACGTCACAAACGAGCCGCCGTTGTGATCTCGCCCCAGGCTCCCCTGGGCGAATGGCGTGCGACCGAATTCCGTTGACCAGATGACCAGCGTGTCTTGATCAAGGCCGCGCGACTTCAGATCCCGCAGCAGGGCGGCGATGGGGCGATCGACACTCAGCGCCATGGGTGGCAGGTCTTTCTCGATGTTGCCGTGGTTGTCCCAGTTGTTGACCGCCCCCTGCGGACCGCTCCACACCTGAACGAACCGAACCCCCCGCTCAACCAGCCGCCGGGCGAGAAGACACCGCCGACCGAAATCCTCGGTCGCCGGCTGATCCAGCCCATAACTGGATTGTACCGACGACGATTCCTGAGACAGGTCAAACGCCTGCGGTGCCGAAAGCTGCATCTTGGCCGCCAGTTCGTAACTGGCGATTCGCGCCTCGAGCCGATCATCGCCAGGATGCCCGTCGGCGTACTTCTGATTGATCTGCCGCAAGAGATCGAGTCCCTCCTGGTCGGCACCGCGACTGGCGAAGGTGAAGCGTTCATTGGGAAACAGATCCGGGACAGCGGGTTTCGCCGTCGCGTCGATCACAATCCCCTCATGGACCGGCGGGAGAAAGCCGGGGCTGAAGCAGCCTTTCTGGTTGTACGGGAGGCCGCGGGAATCGGGCAGCACCACAAACGTCGGCAGGTCATCGGTCAGGTTGCCCAGCGCATACGAAATCCAGGCCCCCATGCACGGAAACCCAGGGAGCAGAAACCCGCTGTTCATCATGTAGGTGCCGGGACCATGCACGTTCGTCTTGGTGGTCATCGCCATCAGGAACGCCATTTCGTCGACCAGCTTCGCCTGCTCGGGAAAGACGCTGCTCACCCACCGGCCCGACTCGCCATGCCGCGCGAATGCGAACGGACTCTTCATGATCGCGCCGGCGGGTGCGGTAAACCCCTCGGGCTTCTCCTTCGGCCCGAGCATCTGGCCGTGCAGCCGTTCGAGTTCGGGTTTGTAGTCGAACGTGTCCATCGGGCTGGCCCCGCCCGTCATGAACAGTTGGATGATCCGCTTCACCTTGGGAGGATGATGCTGAACGGGAAAGTCCTTGAAGTTCTGGCCACCTTCCGCGCCGACCGCCGTGGAGTCCCGTCCCAAAAGCTGACTGAGCGCGAGGCAGGCGAATCCACCACCACTTCGCAGCAAAAGCTGCCGGCGGGTTGAGATCTCGGTCTTCACCACTCTTCTCCGGAAGGGTCAGGGGACAAACAGGAATTCACTGGAGTTCAGCACCACCCGGCAGAGCGCCGCCAGACCATGCTTTTGGACATACGTACGCAGCCGCGCTTGCTCCACCTCAGATGGTGCCCGCTGATACGCCCTTCCAATCAGCTCGGCAATCTGCCGCTCGCTCTCCTCAGACGTCTCGGTGATCGACTGCGCCATCGCCTGGCTGTGAAACAGCACAAAGTTGTTGTTGTACAACGCGAGCGATTGCAGCGGTGAGATCGAATAGCTGCGGGTCGGCGTCAGGAGACCCAGGTCGGGAAAGTCGAGAGCCGAAAAGAGTGGATCGGGAATCCCCCGCCACACATAGCGATAAATGCTGCGCCGGCCCGACCCGGGCGAAGCCCAGTCATAAACCGCGTAGTCGAGCTTGGGGGTCAGTTGCGCTCCGGGCGAGGTATGAAAATGCTGGATTGCGGGGCCACCCATCTTCAAGTCCAACCGCCCTGAGGCCGCGAGCACAAAATCGCGATACGCGTCGGCATCCAGCCTCAATCGGTTCTGTCGCCACAACAACCGATTGTCGGCGTCGACCCGGGCCGCGTCCGGGTTGTTCCGTGACGACTGCTGATAGGCGCGGCTCGTGACGATCAGGCGGTGCAGTTGCTTAAGCGAACCTCCCGTCGAATCGCGAAACCAGACCGCCAGCCAGTCGATCAACTCGGGATGAGACGGGACTCCTCCCATGCGGCCGAAATCACTGGGGGTGTCACACAAACCCCGGCCGAAGTGGTAATGCCAGACTCGATTCACGACGCTCCGCCAGGTCAACACGTTGTCCGGGTGGGCGATCCAGTCGGCGAGCGCCGCGCGCCGGGCCGCTTCGTTTTGCGGAGGGATGCTGGAAAACCGCGGCGGGAGATGCGTCAGGGCCGAGAGCGCCCCAGGGGGAATCTCCTCTTTGGGTTTGTTGATGTCCCCCCGCTGCAACAGATGCACCACCTTGGGACTGGCGATGCGGGCGGGTTGCGACTTGCCACTCCCCATGGGGATGGCCACGTCTGGTCCCGCCGCGTAAACCACGCCCTGCGCGGGCAGCCGCGCCAGCTCGGCTTCGGCCGCCAGCCGGGTCACATGGCCGGCGATCACCAGTTTTTGGGCGTCTGTCCGCTGGGACGCTTCGGTACTCAGCGCCTGTTCGACATCCGTCGGCAGCGCAATCACCTGCGAGGGTGGGCCGTCCGTGAGAGAGAGACGAAACGCCCCGATGAGGTGCGCGCTGCCATGCAGTTGCTTCAGCGTGATGGTGAGCGAAGCTCCCGCGACCAGTTCCAGAGGCTGGGTCAATTCGAAGACCGCATGGTGCGGTTGACCGACGGCGGGATGAATGCCCCAGGCGGTTTTGAGATCTCCATCCAGTGCCCGGGTCACGTCCCAACCCTCCTGGTTGAAATCCGCCGTGGCGCGGGCGATCGGGACCGGTTTGCCGGCCTTTTCGCCCGGCGTGAACAGAGTCAGCACAACCTCCGACAGATGGAGGTTCCCGTTCTGACATCGCCCCGGCCCTTTCATGGGCAACGAGTCGTGTGGCAGCAATTCCAGCCGAACCGCGGTCACTCGCGTCAGCGAACTCTTCACCGTGACAACATAGGTATCCGTGTCCGGCGCGGTCCCCCCCGCGACGATCACACCGTCTCCCTCGACCGACAGGGTGGCCCCATTGGTGGAAACGTAGGACTGCAGCTCAGCCGGCTTCCAGGTTGCGCCGGGACCGCGCTGGCTGAGCCAGTCGGCCACCAAGCGCTGACTCTCCTCGGACTGTAAAACGGCCGCGTCCCCTTTCCGAGCAG
>JAPLOC010000324.1:0-3979 GCA_026692825.1 Planctomycetota bacterium
CCGAGTTCGCCTCCCCGTGACGCCGACTTTTCCGAACCGAATTCGTTCACCGCATCCGACGAACTGATTTCCCCCCCTGAAGTCTGTCACATGTCACTTGTCGAAGACATTCTCGCAGCGACCGATACGGATCCGGCGGTTCGATTCGGTCGAAAGCCTGCGCCGCGGAACCCGCGGACCGTCATCGACGAGTACCTGGACGAACAGCAGAAACTCACGGCGGTCGAAAAATTCAGCCAGCGCAGCCCCGTCAGCGCGGCGACCGGGCCCGCCCAGGCTCGCTACTACGCCGCACTCCTGCCGGCGCAGCCTCCCGGACCGGGCGAGCAATACGCCTTCGAGGTCGATCTCGACCGCTGCAGCGGCTGCAAGGCGTGCGTGACGGCGTGCCATTCGCTGAACGGTCTCGACGACGGGGAAACCTGGCGCAATGTGGGACTTCTGATGGGTGGCCCCGATTCGGATCCCGTACTGCAGCACGTCACGACCGCGTGCCATCACTGCGTCGAACCGGCCTGCGCCGCCGCCTGCCCGGTCGACGCCTACGACAAGCACGCGGTCACGGGAATCGTCCGACATCTCGACGATCAATGCATCGGCTGTCAGTATTGCACACTGGCCTGTCCGTACGATGTTCCGCAGTATCACGCCGGCAAAGGAATCGTACGAAAGTGCGACATGTGTTCGGGCCGACTCGAATCGGGCGAGGCTCCTGGCTGTGTGCAGGCGTGTCCGCACGAGGCGATTCGGATCTCCGTGGTTTCGCATCGAGAGGTCATTGACTCCTCTGTGTCGCCGCTCGTCCCCCAAGCCCCCGATTCGCGCTTCACGCTGCCGACAACCCGGTATAAAAGCCGGCGGGCCCTGCCAGTCGAAACGGTCGCGGGCCATCACAACGTGGTTGCTCCGCAGCACGTCCATTGGTCGCTGGTCTGGATGCTGGTGCTGACTCAGATTTCGGTGGGGGTTGCCTGCGTCGTCGGTGTTTCCGCACTTTTCAACGTCGCGGCCGGTTTCCGTCCGTCGGCTTCGGATGCGGCGAACCAATCCGCCGGTCTCGCCGTCGCGCTGCTAACCGGAGTCGCCGGCGTGGTCGCCGCGACGCTGCATTTGGGCCGTCCGTTGCTCGCGTTTCGCGCCTTTTTGGGATTGCGGCATTCGTGGCTCAGCCGCGAGTTCGTGGCGTTCGGTCTGTACCTGCCGCTCTTGACGCTGGCGATCCAATTGTCGCTGGGGACGCCGTCGGACGCGTGCTTCGTTGACTGGCACCCTTTCGTGATGCTTGCGGCCGCAGGGGTGGGACTGGTCGGAGTCGGTTGTTCAGCGATGATCTACGCGTTCACGCGACGTCCCTTCTGGAACACATGGGACACCCTGCTGAAGTTCTTCACCACGACCGTGCTGCTGGGGGTCTCTGTCTCGCTGGCGGTCGCCTACTCGTCGGCTGGTATCGATTTCACAGCCAGCACCACAACGGAAATGCGACTCAACGCCGCAGGAATGTGCGTTCTGGTCGGATTGGCGACACTGTTCAAACTGGGGATTGAATTGTGCCTGCTGAAAAATCGTTCGGATGTCGATCCACCCGAGCAACGATTGTCGGCGAAGCTCTTGCTGGGGCCGCTACGTTCGGTTCTGATGGCCCGACTCATACTCGCGGCGGCCGGGGGATTGATGCTGCCTGCGGTGCTGTGGGTACTCGCGTCCGGCAGTGCCGCGAGCGGGTGGCAGACGACTGGGTTGGCCGTCGCCAGCGCCTTGTCACTGGTGATTGGCGAACTGCTGGAACGCAGTTTGTTTTTCGCCGCGGTGGTTCCTTTGCGGATGCCGGGGGGGCTTGAAACGTGAAATCACTGTTCTCGACAGGTCGTCTCCCCCAGATTGTTTCAGCGGGGGCGGACCTCTTGTATGCGAAGCAAGGACCACTGACCCATGAACTGCTGCAATCGCCGGGTATTTTCGGGTTGGGTCAGACGCTGGCCACAGCGCGCCCCGACGCCACGACCGACATGGTCTGCGGTTACTGCGCGACCGGCTGTGGACTGCGGATTCATCTTCGCGACCAGTCGGCGATCGGCCTGACTCCCGCCACGGAATACCCGGTGAACCTGGGGATGGCCTGTCCCAAGGGATGGGAGGCGCTGGAAGTCCTGAAAGCGACAGATCGCGCGACAACGCCACTGTTGCGGGGAAAATCCGGTCGACTGGAGCCGGTCGCCTGGGATGTGGCCCTGGAACGGATGGCGTCTGAGTTTCGCAGACTGAAATCCGAATCCGGCCCCGAGTCGGTCGCGTTTTTAAGTACGGGTCAGATTCCGACCGAAGAGATGGCGCTCTTGGGGTCGCTGTTCAAGTTCGGGATGGGTTTCCTGCATGGCGACTCGAACACCCGACAGTGCATGGCGACATCGGCGACCGCTTACAAACAGTCTCTGGGCTTCGACGCCCCACCATACACCTACGCCGACTTTGAGGTATCGGACGCGCTGGTGTTCGTCGGATCGAACATCTGCATCGCCCATCCGATTCTGTGGGAGCGCGTGCTGCGGAATCGCCGATCGCCCGAGATCGTGGTCATCGACCCGCGTCTCACCGAGACCGCCTCCCAGGCGACACAACATCTGGCGATTCGTCCTAAGAGCGACCTGGTGTTGTTCTACGGCATCGCCCGCGAACTCATCGCGCGCGGCTGGATCGACGCGGATTATGTCAGGGAACACACAGCGGGCTTTGAAGCGTTTGCCGAATTCGTAAAGCCGTTTTCATCGGAACGCGTGATGGAATCGACGGGAATAATAATCGAAGCGTTCGAGCGGCTGGTTCGCACGATTCATGAACGCCCGCGGGTTTCGTTCTGGTGGACGATGGGCGTCAACCAGAGTTACGAGGGAACCCGCGTCGCGCAGGCGTTGATCAACCTCGCGTTGCTGACGGGCAACATGGGACGGCCCGGGACCGGGGCCAATTCGATCACCGGTCAATGCAACGCGATGGGCTCTCGACTGTTTGGAAACGCGACCAACCTGCTTGGGGGACGGGACTTTCTGAAGGCGGAAGACCGACGTGACGTGGCGCGGCTGCTCGCGATCGATCCCGGATTGATTCCCCCGAGCAACAGTCTGGCGTACCACGAGATCATCGACGGGATTTCGACGGGAAAAATCCGCGGCTTGTGGATCGTCGCCACGAACACCGCGCATTCCTGGATCGACCAAAATCGGTGTGCCAAGATTCTCGACAAGCTCGAGTTCCTGGTCGTGCAGGATATGTACGACACCACCGAATCGGCGCGACGCGCCGATCTGGTCCTGCCGGCTGCCGGCTGGGGGGAAAAAGACGGCACGGTGATCAACTCCGAACGGCGGATCGGACTTTTTAAAAAGGTCGCCCGCGCGCCAGGACTGGCCCTGGCCGACTTCTACATCTTCAAGGCGCTCGCCGCAGCCTGGGGCTGCGCCGAGATGTTCGCCGAGTGGTCTTCCCCCGAAGCGGCGTTTCGGATCCTCCAACGACTGTCCGCGGGGCGGCCGTGCGATTTCAGCGGAATTCGAGGCTATCAACAGCTCGACCTGGCGGGGGGAATTCAATGGCCGTATCCCGCCGAATCTCCTGACGACGCTCCGGAACGCCGACTGTTTTCCGACGGCAGATTCTTTCACAGCGACGGACAGGCGCGGTTTCTATTTGATGAGCCCGCGCCCATGCCCGATCCGCCGACCGAAAAGTTCCCGTTGTTGTTGCTGACCGGTCGGGGATCGGCGTCGCAGTGGCACACCGAAACCCGCACGAGCAAATCGGCGGTGTTGCGGAAACTCGCTCCGCAGTCGATCTATGTCGAAATCCATCCGTCCGACGCGAAGTCACTGGGGATCATGCCACACAGCCGGGTGATCGTCGAATCGGCGCGCGGGCAATTGTGCGCGACCGCCGTCGTGACGTCGACCATCCGCCCCGGTCAGGTCTTCATTCCCATGCACTA
>JAPLOC010000324.1:4011-5110 GCA_026692825.1 Planctomycetota bacterium
CCTTCCTACAAGGCGTGCGCAGTACGCGTTCAAGCGGCGGCGAACGCCGTCGAGCGACCGCTGTCGGTGTCTGACCGCGATCCTTCTGCATCCCGCAACACCTAAATCCAGGAGCTGAGACCATGCCGTTCATCCCAACAACCCATTCGCAATCCGGTTCTGTTTCGACTCTGTCGCGCAGGCGTTTTCTGGCTCTCACCGCGGTCGGACTCGGGGGAAGTCTGTCGCTCGCCGGTTGCAACGACAGCCCGGTGCCGGCGAATGCCACGGCAATTCCCACGCCGGTCGGCTCGATGCCGGGGGAGGCGCCTGAAACGCCCGACTTGAAGTTCGGGATCATCGCGCTGACCGATTGCTCCCCGATTATCATGGCTCACGAACTGGGCCTGTTCAAAAAATACGGCATCAACTCGACGATCACCAAAGGGGCCAGTTGGGCGGCGATTCGAGACGCCCTGTCGAATGGGGACATCCAGGCGACGCACATGCTGCTGGGGATGCCGCTGGCTTCGACCATGGGTTTATTGGGGGCACCCAAGAAACCGATGATCGCTCCCTGGCTCCTCAACCGCAATGGGCAGGCGATCACGCTCAAATCGGAGTTCAAGGGAAAGGTCGCGGCAGATCCCAAGGCGCTCAAGCCGTTTGTCGACGACGCCAAAGCGGCCGGAACCCCTCTGACGTTCGCCATGACGTTTCCCGCCGGCACACATGCGATGTGGATGCGCTACTTTCTGGCCGCTGGCGGCGTGAACCCCGATACCGACGTCTCCCTCGTCACCGTCCCTCCCCCGCAAATGGTGCAGAACATGAAGATCGGCAAGATGGACGGCTTCTGCGTCGGGGAACCGTGGAATGCCAGGGCGATCTCCGAAGGGATCGGCTTCACGTCGGTCTCGACCCAGGAGATCTGGAAAGATCATCCCGAGAAAGTCTGCGCCTTCACCGAAGAGTTCGCCGAAAAAAATCCCAAGACCGTCAAAGCGGTACTCAAGGCACTGCACGAGGCGAGTGTCTGGCTCGACGATCTGGCAAACCGAGAACAGCAGGTGAAAGTGGTGTCGGCTCCGACTTACATCAACTGCCCTGGAGAGATTCT
>JAPLOC010000324.1:5136-11934 GCA_026692825.1 Planctomycetota bacterium
GACGGCCGCACGCTCGACGACCCCAATTACATGATCTTCAGTCGGCGAAACTGCAATTATCCCCAGGCGAAATACGGTGTCTGGTGGTTGACTCAATTCCGCCGCTGGGGAATGGTCGACGCCCCCCCAGACTACGATGCGGTCGCCCGCAAGGTTCTGCGCGCCGACCTGTACGAAGAGGCGATGAAGGAGATTGGCTTCGAACACGGCGGACCAAACATGGAACCCGAAACATTGTTCGACGGCGTGACGTTTGATCCCGCGCACCCCGAGGCGTATGCGACAGGATTCACGGTCAACAGCGTGAAGAACCCGACGACGACCTGAGTCGGGAGTTGTATGCGTTACTTAAATCGGACGGCAGGGGGCTGACGCCACCCCGCTCGCCAGGACCATTCGCCCTCTCGATGTCTTATGAATGACCGACGTTTTCCTTTCGACTGGCTGCTGCTGCCGCTCGTGGCGCTTGTGGCCTGCGGGCTGTTGTGGAGTCTCTCTTCCGCGACCTGGGCCAAGAGCCTTCCCTCGCCGCTGAAGACATGGGAGATGAGCAAGCCCTACGTGTTGCAGCCGTTCGCGAAACGGGGCGAACTGGATCAGGGGGTGTTGCGGTTCGCCTGGTATTCGCTGGTTCTCGTGGCGAAGGGATACTCACTCGCGCTCTTGGCGGGGGTGCCGCTGGGTTTGCTGTTGGGAATGTCGAAGATCTTCACTCGGGGATTCGATCCCATCATTCAGATCCTGCGTCCCGTATCGCCGCTCGCGTGGTTGCCGTTGGGATTGATTCTGTTCCAGAAGTCCGAGCCGGCGGCGGTCTTCACGATCGCCATCTGTTCGATGTGGCCGACCGTCTTAAACACCGCCGTCGGTGTGCGGGCGGTTCCCCAAGATTACTTAAACGTCGGGCGGGTGCTGCAATTCACCCGCTGGCAGATGCTGTCGAAGATTCTGCTTCCCGCGACGCTCCCCTATATGTTCACCGGCTTTCGGCTCAGCCTGGGAATCGCCTGGCTGGTGATCGTCGCCGCGGAAATGCTGACGGGCGTTCCCGGCGTCGGTGGATTCTTGTGGCAGGAATACAACAGTCTGATCTATGAACACATCATCCTGTGCATTCTCACGATCGGCCTCGTCGGCTTCGTTCTCGATCGGTTGATGAGCCTGATCGAATCCCGCTTCCGGACTCCCGATCTCGCTCGGTAGGACGCCCCGTGGGTCTCGGAACCGTCCGCGTTTCAGGAAGCTCAAGTCACTCAACTCTCCGTGTGTTCCATGCCCCCTCCGTTGCTGCAACTGACCGGCGTCGCGAAGAGCTTTCGCCGCGGTCGCGACAACCTGTCGGTTCTGCATGACATCAACCTGAACGTCGATCGCGGCGAATTCGTCGCGATCGTCGGCTTTTCAGGCAGCGGCAAGACCACCCTCATCTCGCTGATCGCCGGGCTGATTGCGCCCGACGCTGGCAAGATCCTGGTCGCGGATCGACCCGTTGTCGGCCCGGGGCTGGATCGCGGAGTCGTGTTCCAGAACTACTCGCTGCTTCCCTGGCTGACCGTTTTCGAGAACGTCGCCTTGGCGGTCGAACAGGCGTTTCCCAACTGGCCGTTTGAGAAACGCTGTCGCCACATCGAGCGGTTCATCGAGATGGTGAATCTGACCCCCGCTCGGGGGAAGCGTCCGGCAGAGCTTTCGGGGGGAATGCGACAACGAGTCTCCGTCGCCCGCGCGCTGGCGGTCGAGCCAGAGATTCTATTGCTCGACGAACCACTGGGAGCCCTGGACGCGCTCACTCGTGCGACGCTGCAGGACGAGATCGAACGGATCTGGGAGCGCGACCGCAAGACGGTCGTGCTGATCACCAACGATCTCGATGAAGCGATGCTGCTGGCCGACCGAATTGTACCGCTGACCGCAGGCCCCCGGGCGACGCTGGGGCCTTCGTTCGCGGTTCCCGCCGATCGACCCCGTGACCGTCAAAACGTCGCCCGCGCGCCGGAGTTCAAACAGTTGCGTCGCGAGCTGACCGAGTGGTTGCTGACGGTCGCTCGTGGCAAACCAATGCGCGGCGATCATAAAGAAACGTCGACGCCTCAGGTGTCACTCGTGAGAGAAGCCGTATGAATTCCGTCATTGAGCGCTACCTCGAACTGTGGCGGATCACCAAGACCTACGACAGTCCCGCCGGCCCGGTGAATGTCGTTCAAGACTTCAATCTGACCATAAGGCAGGGGGAATTCGTCTCGCTGATCGGCCATTCGGGTTGCGGCAAGTCAACGGTGCTGTCGATGGTCGCCGGCCTCAGCGACTATTCGGCGGGAGGAATCGTACTCGCCGGCCGGGAAATCTCGGGCCCTGGTCCCGATCGGGGTGTCGTATTTCAATCTCCCTCGTTGCTCCCCTGGCTCACGGCCCTTGAAAACGTGACTCTCGGCGTCCGACAGGTTCGTCGCGAGGCGAGCCGGTCCGCGGTGGACGAGATCGCGGTCCGGAGTCTGACTCTCGTCGGGTTGGGGGACTCGCTCGACCAGCGGCCGGGGGAATTGTCGCAAGGAATGCGGCAGCGTGTGGCGCTGGCGCGAGCTTTTGCGCTGGATCCCAAATTGCTGCTGCTCGACGAGCCGTTCGGCATGCTCGATTCGTTAACCCGTATGGAATTGCAGCAGGTGCTGATTGACCTGTGGATGAGCGACCGGAAGACCGCTTTGATGGTCACGCACGATGTCGACGAGGCGCTGTTATTGTCGGACCGCATCGTGATGATGACGAACGGCCCCGAAGCAACGGTGGGGGGCATCCTGGAGATTCCGTTCGCCAGGCCCAGAGATCGGGCAACGCTGCTGGACGATCCCGAATTCTCGCGACTTAAGGGGGATCTGCTGCGATTTCTCTAGGTAAATCTCAGAAAAGGGGTCACTTGACCGGACGCAGGTAATTTGGGCCGAAAGAACGACTTGGGGCAACAGCACCAGCAATCGGCTGAGCGCGGGCAGGAACTTTTTGCAAATCGATTCCCTCGGCCGCAAAACTATTGTCTGCACACGCCGCGAGTGAAGGCGTGGAGTAATTCCTCGGCTTTCGTCCACCAGCGGCAACGTCAGGGGCACCCATCTTTCCGCCGGGGCCGCCCATAATCCCTCACATGCCTCCCTTCAAGGAGTTGCGGCCATGTTTCTTTTTGCCATCCTTGCCGTCTTTGGAATTGGCACCGCCGTTCAGGAAGCCGAAGGGACCCGATGACGACGAGGTGGAATCACCCGCCTTCAAGTTCTTGAATTTCTCGTTCTGTTTCTTCAGCTTTTTGCGGGTATCGTCCAATTCTTCGGTCGAGCCTCCCGCAATCGCCTGAAGTTCACCAAACCGGTTGATGGTGACCGCCTGGTCCATCTGCGATTGCAGGGCGACCAGTTGTCTCAGGTCAATTCCCAGATCCGACATCAACGACGACGCCAGCTTTGGGGCGGGAACCGCATCGAGGAACAGATCCTGACTCGCGAAATTCACCTTGTCTTTCTTAAAGGTCTGTTGGCCGAGATTCGGGAATTCGACTTCCTTTTCGCCACTGATGTACTGGCCGTACTTGAGCGCCAGAATCGATTCCACCCGCGCTCCCACGTCGGTGTCGAACTGCACAACATCCAGTTCCGCGACCCGGTTGGGAGTCGGGGGATTCGCCACTTTATGTACGGCGTATACAATTTCCTTGGGAGCGATCGACGGGGTCGACGGATTGCTCCACTCCGATTCCCGGGTCTCTCCCTCCGCGACCGAGGCCTGTCGAACGAAATCGGAACCGTGGCTCGGGTTGGCGATCTCCAGTTTCACGCGGTAGATGTAGCACTCGTTCGGCTCGACATCGAAATCGAAGAACCGCAACATCTGCAACGGGGCGGCACTCATCCCTCCGCCGACTCCGGCTCCCATCATCCCGGGCAGTCCCGCTCCCGCAATGCCGGGGCGTCCCGACATCGTCGGGCGGTTCGAGGCACCAGCCTCGCCCCACGCGCCACCAGGAATTCCTCCAGGCGGTCGCGAGCCAGCCATCCCGCCACCTGCCGTCATGCCGGGGGGCATCACCGAAAGACCCGCGCTTCCACCTCCCAGGAAACCGGAGACCGCCCCCGCGAACCCTTCACCCGCGAGACTTTGCGCTTTACGCCGCATCCGCTTCGCGTCCTTTTGACCGCGTAACAGTCCCTTGCGCTTTCGGCCACCTTCTTCGTCTTCGCCCGCCAAAATTTCCGCCGCCGCAGCATTCTTGGCTTCCTCGACCTCGCGCGCTCTCGCGTCGTGAGTTGGAATCCGCGGGTGGACAACATACCGTGGATCCCAGTCTTCATCCGGTCGCTTCGGCAACACGGCGCAGAAGAGGTAATCCAGGTATTCGTCCGGCACCAAGTCGGCTTCAGCGAATTCGACATACTTCAGGTGTTCCAACGAACTTTTCACCGAAACCTCTTTCCATTCTCCCGCCCACGGATCGGGGCCAGGAATGGCCCGTTTGCGCTCCAGCTTAAAGTCGCTGTATGTGAGAGCGGAATCGGCCTTCGCCAGTGTCTCCTGGTGCAACGCCTTCCGGAACTTCTCGAGCTGAGCTTTTCGGTCGACAATCCCCGTAATCACAATCGCCCGCTTGCCCCGCGATTTGAAGGCCCCCATGGCTGCGGCCGCCCCCGCTCCGCCACCCGCGTCATTGGCGGCCGCCGCGAATTTGTCGAGGTCGCCACTCTTGGGCTTGCTGCGATCTTTCGGCTTTTTGTCCGCCGCACGGGAGGAACCCGCCGCCGGCTTCGTGGTCGGTTCCTCCACCGCTTCCGGGGGAACCTCCTCGATCACAGGAAACTCAATCGCATGGGTGATCAATTCCAGGGCGGCGACCACTTCGACTTCGTCGGCCGGCTGCTGGTAGATGTTGATCTTGGGCGAGAGCGGAATCTGGTAGTTGTAGGCTCCCAGTTCCAGTGCTGACAGATACCGGGCGGTCTCATTTTCCGCCGTCGCAACCACGTACTTTTCGCGCTCCGCACCCGGCCAGCGGTTCGACTGCAGTTGATCCTGAACCTTCTTCGCCTCGGTTTCCATGTCGAACGGGGTTTTGGAATACCCCCCCCAACGGGTCATCGCGAGGCAGAGCAAAGCGATCGTACCCGCGACACCCATCCCCACTTTCTCGCCATGCGCCAGAAAGAAGGCTCTGTAATCGAATGACTTGAACTTCGACAGATATTTGTTCATGGTCTGGTTCTCTGCGACCTCTCACCAAAATACGGGGAGGGGAAAAACTGCGCGTGTCGATTCTGGTTTGAACGAATCGGAACAGGCACGGGAATTGGGATTGATGGGGTAGACGATTCCGGTCGGCCTGCTATTTGGGGGTGGCGGAATCGGTCGGGGCTGGTGTCGTCGCCGCTGATGGAGTCTCGCTCAAAGTGTTGACCCCCGGCTCCGGAGGGGCCTCACCGGCCGCTGGTGTGGAAACGTCGGCATAAGCCGCGAGCGTCGCGTCGGCCGCCGCTGGAATCTCCGCTGGCCTGCTTTCCGATCCATCGGCGACCGTCTCCGCCGGGACATCACCAGGCTGCACTGAGGAATCAGCCGGACTGGAACCCGTCCGGTCGTACTCTGCGTCGCTGAACGGATTTCAAAGTCTCAGGTTGCGGTTCGATTGTGACGATGTGGCAGCCGTGACGACTTGGCTGGTGTGGCCGCCCCCGAACTGGTCGCGGGATCCACCTTGGGTGCGTCGGGATCCGCCGGCAACCGTTTCTCGAGCGGAGTCTCCTGCCACACAAATTGAATCGTGAACGCATTCCGCTCGATCTTCACACCGGTCGACGCATCCGTCGCGTCCTTGAGCTTTTTGCCTGACTTCATTTTGGGCTTCGTCGCCAATCCAAATGTATACGTGCGTGCGCTTTCATGTGGCCAAAATCGCAAGGCTGGCTGGTGGGTGACCCCAGACTTGGACCGTTGGCGTACTTACAGTCGTTGAAATAGGCGCCCCCCCCGCGCACTCCGCCCGGGGGCTACTTCAATCGCTCGAGTTTGCCTTTTCGTTTCACGATGGACTTGTAGTCCCACTGGATCTCGATCGCTTTCTTGAGCCACCGCTCAAGATCGCCGACCGTCACCTGATCTTTGGAAGTGTACCTCGCTTCGGCAGCCTTGAAACTCCCTTCGGGCTTCAAACCCGGCTCGTCGAAGGATTGGCCGCTCCAGAACAGGAGACGAACGCAATCCTTGAGCTTGCTATAGCCGACAATCGGATTTCCCTCGAGGAACCACACTGGGTGCCGATGCCAAATTTTGTTCTCGGCACCCGGCAGGTGTTGATCGATGGTCTTCGAGAGGGCGTCGCAAATACGCTTGTCGCCAGCCGATTGCGACGCGTTGTAGTCGCGGATGTCTTTGTGAATTGGCATGCGATTCCTTCGGTTGCGTTGGGGTGAAAGGTAACACGTCGCTCGGGACGCGTCAAATTTTTCCTGGGACAATTCTCGTCATTTCGTTACGGGGAGAATATTCCCATAATATGTGGGCCACCCACAATGCACCACCGATACGACGAACCTGAACTTGAACAGAATCCAACAAAGGAAACGAAGAGTGCGAACCAACCGGATTTGAGCGTACCGGCATAGAACTGCCCCGACCTCTGGGGGCGTTCTTTTTCCAATTTGAAATTGTGGCCGGTCAGACGAAGCAGGCTGGCAGACTCTAGGTCGCCGCCAATTCCAGAACACGGATTGACTTCCTTACGCCGTAACCTTACCACATGGAAATAAAAACGACACTGACCAG
>JAPLOC010000325.1 GCA_026692825.1 Planctomycetota bacterium
CGGCCCCTGCGGATCTTCCGGCCGAGAATGCAAATATGAGTCTTTGTCATACCAGTCCTGGCACCATTCCGCGACGTTTCCGTGCATGTCATAGAGTCCCCAGGCATTGGGGGGGTAGCTTCCCACTTTCGCGGTGTAGCCCAATTCCTTCCAACTCGGACCGGTCCCGTAACCTCCCGAGACAAATGGGGCCTTCACATTCGACGTGTCCGCCGAGCCGCGTGTGCCATAGTGGAACCGGGTTGTCGTTCCGGCGCGACAGGCGAATTCCCACTCCGCTTCCGTGGGAAGCCGATAACCGTCCCCACCAAGAATCGTACACGACGCGTTCACCAGGGTGTCCCCCTCACGTTCGGCATCCGTCAGTTTGTAATACGGTTCCAGACCATCTTTCAGGCTCAGGCGGTTGCAGAATTCGACGGCGTCAAACCACGACACACTGTCGACCGGACAGCGATCGGTGACCTTCCCCTGGATTTTGGCTTTGCTGGAACCACTGATCGAAAACGCGCTGGGACGGGTGCGCATCACCACGCGATATTCGAACTGCGTCACCTCATACGTTCCCAGATAGAACGGCTTGGTGATCCGCACTGGATGCTGAAATTCGTGGGGCTGGCGGCCCGCCTCGTTCGCGGGCGATCCCATGGTGAATTCCCCCGCGTCAATGAGCGTCAATTCCATTCCGGTCGAATCGCTGACCATGTTGCCCGGCAGAACGACTTTCACCCCCTCGGGAATCGCCGCCTCCAGGGGACCGGGTTTGTCGACAAGCTGGAATTCGGCGAGATCCCCCGCCTGAGGAATCTTGTTTTGCCCGCGAACCCCGACCCATCCCCGGGGACGCTGAGTCGCCTGCCAGGTTTTGATAAAGACCGTCTTCCCCGCCAGTTCCCGGTTCCGTGCGGCGTCGTCGGTCAGTTTGACTTCGACGACGTAGTGCGTGTCGGCCTGATCGCGCGGCAGCCGCTGTTCTTTGGAATAGACCCGTTCCACCCGGCCGAACAACGCGGGAGTCTGAGGCGCGGGAGCGTTGGTTGGCTGCTGGCCGTGGGCTGACGACAGCAGCGCCAGGAGTCCCAGGCAGGTGACGGAGAAACAGAGTCGCATACAGGTTCTCTGGCGAATCTTCGACCGAAAACCGTCGAGGGCGTCGGGAGGACGCGCGACAACGCCCGCTATCGGGTAGACTCTATGACGATACGGTGTTCGATCCGACCGGGTCAAGAGTCCTTCTCCAGAGGGTTCGTTGTGGAACACTCGGCTGTTCGTCGTTTAAGAAGTGGATTGACGTGGTGCCTCGCAGTCCTTGTGGGGTGTTGCGTTTCGTTGGCGCGTGCTGCTGAACCGCCCAGCCAACCGCTGGAGGTGTTGAAACTGGCCGACGGCGACTTTGTCACCGGGAAGCTGGTCGACAGTTCAAGCCCCGGACGGCTCGCCTGGCAATCGCCCGCATTCACCGCGCCGTTTGAATTCGCCGCCGATGCGATTCAGTCGATTGTGTTTCCCGTTCCCGATGCGCGTCCCAAGCCGGGAGGGGAATTCTGCTTCGAACTGGCGGCTGGGGATGTGTTGTTCGGTTCCCTGATTGATCTCCGCGAAGGAGTCGTGACGATCGACGCGTCGGGCATCGGACGGGTGCATGTGAATCTTTCGCACCTGCGGCGGATCCACCACTGGCAGGGGGATGCGGAGACGTCATTCAGCGGCCCGCGCGGTTTGAGTTCCTGGCAGGAAACGGTTGGGTTCAAAGTGTGGAACGAAGTGGAGGGGCATCTGACTACGAAACAGATCAACGCCACCATCCGCCGGGATTTTGAACTTCCTCCGCAATCCCGAATCGAATTCGAGTTTTCGTGGGAGTATCAGCCGGACTTTGTCTTCGCGCTGGGCGTGGGCAATGCCCTGAGCGCATTTCGGCTGGAGGTGATTGACGACGAGTTGGTGGTTTTGCGGGACTTTGACGGGGCGGCGGACATTGTCGCGCTCCAGACCGTGCGAAGGGGGCCGGGGCAGGCGCACTACGTCTTGTATCTGGATCAACCGCAGGGCCGATTGCTGGTCCAATCGGCTGATGGTCGAGCGTTGGCCGACCTGCAGGTCGTCCCCAAAGACACCACGGTGTTTGGCGGTTTGCAAATCGCCAAAAAGTTCGGCGACCTGCGACTCGAACAAATACGAGTCAGCCCGTGGAATGGCCAGATCCCGCAGAAGGTACCCGCAGGTGGATCGCGATTTCATGGAAAGAATGGCGACATCACGTACGATCGGTTGATCGCGTTCGACGCCGATCGACGTGAGTTTGTCGTGGAGCGCGAAGGGGTCGAGGCGCGAGTCGCAGAAGCGACTGTGCAAGATGTTGTGTTTGCGCAACAGCCGGAGAAGCGGCGGGCGATGCGGGTTCTTTGGTCGAACGGCCAGCGTTTCAGTGGCGAATTCCTCCGTGTGGAGGAGGGGAAACTCTGGTTGAGTTGTCCGGGAATTGAAGAGGAGATACCGACCCCCCTCGCGGATCTTTGGATCTTAAGTGGACTGGGTTCCCCGACAGCGACACAGCCACCCAATCATGAAGAGCCGAATCAACCGGTCGGCCGACTTGAAATTGAAGGGACTGCGTTACGGGGCCAGATTGCGGAATCCCAATTCGCAGAGGCCAGATGCCTCGAATGGCACCCCGTTTCGAGCTGGACCGCAAGTCCCCTCCGACCGGGTGTGGCAGGGCGAATTCTCTATCGAGAATTCACCCCGGCGACGTCGACGGCCCCCCCTCGATGGAATTGGGGCGAACCAAAGAATCCCGGCGGCAACGGTCCGACACATATCGCCAACGCCAGCTCGCACACCCCCCGAACCAAACCTCTATTGCGGACGATTTTTGGTGACGCTTTCCCCTGCGATACTCTGACGGTGGATGAAGCCGGCGTGACATTCCAGTCGGGCGCGACCGATGCCACGTTTCTGAGGCATGACCAGATCCACATTCTGGAGATACAACCGTCGCAATCCCCGGCACGCATTTCGAACGCGAAATGGGAGCGACTGCTCACGGTGCCTCGCAACATGCGCGTTGATCCTCCCACACATGTCGTCCAGTCCATTGATCGCGACTACTTGCGGGGGCGACTGATCGGCGTGACTGATCAGGAAATTGACATCGAAATCCGCCAATCCTCAAAGCGGCTCCCGCGGGAAAACGTGACCCGCATCATCTGGGTACGTTCCGATGACGTCGACTCGCCCACCGACCCCACTCCTCCGGACCCTGCCCACAACGCCGACCCATCGGACCGGACGCTGGTGCAAGTCGTGTTTCCCGAACAACGACGGATGACATTTAACGTCGAACAGTTGGCGGGATCCATTCTCTCGGGGACCAGCCACAATCTCAGTCGTTGCTATGCCAATCTGCGCGGTGTCGAAGAGATCCTGATCGGCGCGAAGGTAAAAACCATTCAGAGCAGCGACATCGCCCAGGGTTGGAGGTTCATCCCCGCCGCAGAACCGTCGTACGTCACCGAGGCGGACAGGGCGGCGGACGGTTCGGCTCTTGTCGGTCAGGCGGCCCCCGATTTCGAACTCGATCTGGTGGGGGGCAAGAAGTTCAAACTTTCGGAACACCGCGACAAGCTCGTCGTGCTGGACTTTTGGGCGTCGTGGTGCGCGCCGTGTCTCAGCGCGATGCCGCAGATCCATCAGGTCACAGACGAATTCGCCGACCGGGGAGTCGAATTGCTGGGAGTCAACATCGCCGAAAATGAAAACCAGATTCAGGGAACTCTCGATCGACTGAAATTGAAGATGACCGTGGCGTTTGACCGCGAAGGAAAGACCGCCGAGAAATACGGAGCGACTTCAATACCCCAAACGGTCATCGTCGATCGCATGGGAAACGTCGTGGCGCTGTTTATCGGAGGAGGGGCGAACCTAGGTGAACAGTTGCGTCAGGCGCTCCGAGACGCGTTGGAGGACAATGCTCAATGAACCGACCAGTATTTACCGCTGAGATCGTACGGCAGCGGGTCGAGGCGTGGCTGGACCTGATGGAATCGACCGACCAGCTCTACATCGCCGCCCTGCGTTCGCGGTGCGATTCTGAAGAGGAAGTCTGGCGGCAGTACAAAGCCGCGTGGGATTACGCCAACCGTGAACACGAGAAGACGCTGGAGCGGATGTTGATCAATCTGGGAGACGGCGGCGGTGTGTGCCCTCGCGTCGACGATGACGGAGGCCTCACCGATGGCGGGTGAGCTGGTCCTCGCGACCTGATCCTGTTCAAACTCATCGCGGGCCGCATGATTGATGGATCCGATGTGGTCCATTTGATGGGTTTGAACCGATTGAGCCTTGACTGGAAATACCTCGAAGACTGGACCAACAGGCTTGGTGTGACGTCTGCGTACGAAGTGGCACGGCGCGAGGCGACTGACGCATGATTCCACTGACGGATGATCGTGGAACAGTCAATCGACAATCGGCGAATCGCCAAGACACAAGCTGTTTCAACGCGGACCGCGCAAAGCATAGCCTGCAAGCGGGGCGTTCAATTTTTAGACAGGATGAAAGGGATGAAGAGGATGGACAGGATTGCTGAAGCGACCTTCGATCGTGTGGATTGGGAGTGTTTCGATTGGCCGCCGATGCATGGAACGCAAATCGTCGGATTTTACGCCGTGCGGAGTATAACTGCCGGGAGTCGGTTAGCCGGGGCACGGCGCGCTCTACCTTGCTCGCCGTGCAAAGAGTGCCGCGTTCTTACTCTGCGACCACTGCCACATCATCTTCACGCTGAATCGGTTCGGGGATCTGGTCACACGCCGCCTGCACGCGCAGGCGACCGGCGCCGGCGACCCGTCCTTTCAACACCAGCTTGATCTCGGCGAACTTCTTCACGTCGATCGAGCGAATCGGGTCGAAACGAATTTCCGTCCGCCCGCGGGCTCCGCCCGTGTTGCTTCGCTGATACTTCGCAGGCCCGTCAATCGACGCGAGTTCCATCGTCGAAGGAACCGAAAGGGTGATCCTTGTGTTCGAGGCGGCATCCGTCCCCCGGTTATAAATCCGCACACTCACCGGAGCCTCCTGGCCGGCGTCGAGCGACCCCGGGAGGTCGGGGACTTCCACCGACAACGCGGGGGTTCCCACCACGCTCGCGGTTCCCACCGCTTCGCCACTGGCTCCGCTGGGATCCGACGCCCGCACCACACTCACCTGTGATCCGCGCCCCGTGGTGTTCAGCGAAATGCTGACAGATCGGGACTCTTTTGGCTCCAGCGAACCGACAAACCAGGTCACCGTCCGTCGGGTCGGGTCGAATTGGCCATTGTCAGTGGCGTCGAGAAACTCCATGCCGGCGGGAATGGTCTCGACAACCGTGACGTTGGTCAGCGCGGTCGCGGTGGGATTGCTCACCGTATTGGTGAACCGCCCCTTCTTGTTGGGATTGAGTTTCTTGGGACCAGTGCGGGTGATCGACAACGCCGGCCCGATCACGTCGAGCTGCACGACGGTCTCTTCGCTGACGGCACCGTCGGCGGTGATGACGGCCCTGTTGGTCGCCGACCCGGCCTGCGCCGCGGTCAGTTGCAGTTGCACCTCCCGCATTCCGCCGGCGGGAATGTCACCGATTTCGTATTCAAGGTCATCCCCCTGTGGATGCCGCAGGGCCGCCGGGAGGACATCGTGAATCAACACTCTCTGGGCGTCGGTCGGGCCGACGTTGCGAATCTTGAAGGTGACATTCACCGACTGGCCGACCGTCGCGCGTTTGGGCGCGTCGACGCTGACCTGCAATCGGGGACCGTTTTTCGAGGTCCCTTCTTTTTCACTGTCAAAGTGGACTGTCGCCACGCCACCGACCGTCCCCTCGCTTTGCGGCGTCACGCGGACGGCGATTGTTTGGGTGGCCCCCGGTTCCATGGTTCCCAGCCGCCAGCTCAGTCGGCGACCGTCCAGTTGCCCCTGGGGTTTGGAACCGTCGATCCGCACTCCGGCGGGAACGACATCCTCAACGGTCACTCCCCGGGCGGCGGCCAGGCCGGTGTTACGAACCACAATCTCATAGACCATCGGCCGACCGATCACCGCGGTGTCGGGAGCCTTCTTTTCGATGGTCAGTTTCGGTCGCGCTTTGCGCGGGGCCGGGGGCTCTCCGCCATCGTCGGTCGATGCCGCTCCACCGCTCCCCGCCGGCAGTCGGCTGGGAACCGCTTCCCGGTCCTCCGCATCGGTCATCTTCGTGCGTTTCGCCGGCCCGCGGATTGACAGCGGGTCGTCGTCGGTCTCATCGTCGGCAGGTGTCGCTGGCGTCTTGGCGGGCCTCTTCGCGGGAGGCGTTTCAGCCTTCGGACGCTCGATCAGACTCTCGTCGTCGTCATCGTCGGCGGC
>JAPLOC010000326.1:0-680 GCA_026692825.1 Planctomycetota bacterium
TCGGCGGCCGACTGCGAGAGGGCCTCGATCGCGGTGTTTTGGGCGGCGATCGCGTCGGTGGCGGCGGTTTCCCCCAATGACTCACTCGCCCGTTCGAGTTCCTCGAGCGCTGGTGTCCCCGGTTGTCGACCGGTCAACACCGCATGGACTCCCTGTAACCACAAGGCGCGATCCAGGCGCTGTCGACGATTCACCAACTCGGCATACCGACTGATCGGGTTCGTCTCTTCGCGGGCGACCGCCTGAAACAGGAACGGCGTCAGGTATTCACGCGGTTTGTAGTTCCCCGTCGACGTGGCGCTGGTGGTTTGTTCGAAGAAGTGCGTGAGCGTGACAAATCGCCCCAGAACGGGGGCGTATGTCTGCATGCGCCGCAGGTCTTCGAAGAACGGCGTGGTCACATCAGGCCAGCGTGCGAAGAAGACCGCCGCCGTGTGGTCGTGGTCCATCGACTCCGACATCCGCGATGGGAAACGCAGGTAACTGGTGGGGGCGTCTGCGGCGAGCGGGATCCGCGAGACCGCCTCGATCGACGTATGTTCGATCCCTTCCCAGCGGAATTTGGAATGTTCGTGATCGGGATAAAAACCGTCGTCCAAAACGACGTGCAGCGCCCCGGTGAACCCCGCCTTCTTCAAAATCTGTGGCCACTGGGGAAACAGGCCAAACCGGCGTCGGCC
>JAPLOC010000326.1:719-3896 GCA_026692825.1 Planctomycetota bacterium
CCCGCGACGTGTGACCGACTTTTTCGCGGAAGATCCGTTGCGCTTCCTGCATCTGCCACGGAATGGAGTTGAGCGCCAGAAAGGAAACGGGTTGTTCCGACAGATCCCCCCCGATGAGCGCGACGAAACCCTCGTCGCAACCGGCGGAGATCTGTTTTGCCGTTTCTGGATACTGGTCGGCGATCGCGACGAGATCGGTCGCGGATGCGAGCAGGCTGATGGGGGTTCGGGTGGAGAGCGTTTTCTGCAGTTCGTCTCCCCCGAGTTTGGGGATGATCAGACAGAGGTCAATCAGATAGCAGTCGACCGGGTAGAAGCGTTCGCGCGCCTCGACGAGGATTTCGAAACACTCTTTCAAATGGACACGAGCCGTGTCGTTTTCGCCCGCGACGGCCGCTTCGGCCGCCGCGACCGCTTCCCGCCGGAGGTGCGTTTCATCCAGACTGCTGAAGTTCCGCATTTTGCGGGTGAGCAGCTCGATTTGCAGGTGCGTGAAACCCAAAGCCAGAAAGTCAGCGGCGAGATCGGCATCGACGGTGGCGATGTCACCCAGAGGGGCGAGAGCCTGCGCCAGAATCTCGGCCCGGTCGGAGAGGTTGCGAATGACGACGCAACCCTCGTCAACGACCCGCTCGGCCCAGCCCCCGGGGAGCCACCCCTCGCAATGGGTCGGGACTAAAATCAACCGCTTCTGCGTGCTGTCGGGCGGATCATCCGCACGGTGCCAGCGCGGCAGCACCTTGGCATTCGCCAGCAGCACCGGGTGCCACGGGACGGCGAAGGAGTTGAGCAGTGAAGCCGCCTCCGAGTCTCCCAGATCGCTGGGAAAATCTTCGAGGCTGTGGCTGGGAATGAGTGTGATGAGGTCGTCGTAACGCATGGCGACTCCATCTTAACGGATGACCGACCGATAGCCCTAGTGAAACGAGCAGTTCCGCAGCACGTGCGGGCCGAGAATTCGGTCGGGAATGCGGATTCCCACTTCAATCTTTCGCGTGTACAGGCCGACAGTGTGTACACGGGGGTACACGAGTGCCGTGGCAAGTATCGTCGCAAGTCACGGGGACGCACTGGGGGCCAATGGCGACTGCGCCCCACTCCGCGTATCATCGCGATCGCGGTTCGTTGGATTTGCCATTCGCGTCTCCCCTTGTAAGCGACGATGCTTGAATCACCGGAACGCGGCCATTCGATTGGTCCGCCCGCGCGGCCAATTCGTGAATCGCATCGCCGGGTTATCCTGGCCAGCACCGCGATCGGCACGATCTGCACTCTGGTCGCCATCTTCCCCCCGTTGATCCCCTTCGCGATTCCCGCGATCGGTCATTGCCTGTCGTCGATGGCACCGGCACCGCTTTCGCCGTTTCACTTTTATCGCTTCGCGCTTCCAGGAGCCTGGCTGATCGCGACCCTTGTCTCGTACCATCACCCAGGAGATGAGTACGGAATGTTCATCGTCTGCCTGTTACCCGCCGTCTGGATCCAGATGTTCATGTCGACCACGGGGAACGGGAACTTTCGAGACTTGTTGATCCCCACGTTACTCGCCGGCGGACTGATCCTCACACTCTGCGGCTGGGTTCTCGATGAACTGCGCGTGCATCGCAAGACCTGGGTCGCCGCGAACTGTCTCATCACCACGGCGTTGTTGATTTATGTCTTATCGCAATTTTCGAGCCTGTATCGTGCGACGCAGAAGAACGGCTCCCTGCTGGCGTATCAGTCAACTGCGGTGGCGTTGTCTCTGTATCTGACAACCGTTTTGTTCTTTCTGATCACCCCGGCCTGGCGAGCCATTCGCCCGTGGTTGTGGAAATTGGCTGGCACGGGTTCGGCGTCGGCTCCGAGCGATATCGAATCCGAGCCGCACCCGTCGGGAAGCGATACGTGACGACGGCTTCTTGACGGGCGCGGCTCCGCGAAGATGCCAGGGTTCCCGCCGCGCCGAGATTGTCGCGTTCCGTCAACGCGCAACCCCCGGGCGCTGACAACTCGCAACGTCGCGCTCGAATCGTCACGATCGGAACAATCGCACCTGCTGCGTTTTTCACGGGATTTCTGGCGTTTTTGAGTCAATTTCGGTCGTCAGGATTTTCGGCTTCTTGGCCCGGGGTTTGCCTTTACCGATTCCCGTGGCGTCGCGGGCGATATCGCGACGTCGATGGCGAGCCAATCGAATCTCCTCTGACTGCGAAGGCGGACTGCGCATGTCGTTCAACAAAAAGTTCCTGCGGATCTACCCGGTCGACGGCGTCACCGTGCTGCACTTGGGTGAAATGGAAATCTGGGACGGGGCCGACATGGCGCTCCTCCGCGAAACGCTGACGCAGTTGATCAAACACGAGAAACGCCGCTCGATCGGTGTTGACATGACGTACGTCAAATACATTCCGAGCGGCTTCTTCGGAATGCTGTTTGACTGGCACGAACAGGGCACCACGATCCGGCTCTACACGCCGCAACCCAATGTGCGTCGCATGCTGTGGTTCGATCGGTTCTTTGAGCCGCTCTCGGATACCGATTACGAACTGCGACCCGCCCGGGCCAACGAATTCCCTCTGGGATTCGCCGAGGAAGAGGCGGGGATGATGCCCGGTTCGATGATGAACCTGCTGCTGACGACCGCGAACTGAATCTGGCCTCACTCGCCGCGCTGTATCCAGAGTGGCACGGGTGACGTCGGCTGATAGTCGCGTTCAATCTGTTCGCGAATCGACGCCGGCAGTCGCCGCAGATTTTCGTCGTACAGAATTCCCGCAGGTGGACGCGACTCAAGGAGTTCTCGCAGGTCGGTCTCCAGTCGCTCTTCGGGAATCAGTCCGAGCGAGAATTCATTGAGCCACCAGGTGTAATAAGCGTGCGGGCGCAGCGCGGCGAGGCCGGTGAATCCGTCAAGGACCGTTTGATCGACGCGAACCCGCGCGTGAAGCTCATCGATCGCCACGCGCTGCGCGGCGTTCGACCAGCAGGCGGAATCGAAATCGCGGGCGATCAGATATCCCAGCCCCAGTCCGACGGCGGCGATCGATCGACGCGCGGTGATGCCGCGTGACCAGACGGCGATACCGAATGCGACCATCACCCAAATGACGGCGATCGCGATCACGCTGAGCGCGACGGGATCGGCTGCGATGTGGGAAAACGGCCCAAGGTCCTGTGCGTTCCAGCCGCGAACCA
>JAPLOC010000327.1 GCA_026692825.1 Planctomycetota bacterium
CAAAATCTTGCCTTGAGGTTAGCAGCGTCCCGGATGTGGTTCAAGTCAGTCTCCGGAATCCCGCGAATCTTGACGGACGAATGCCATTTCGTGTACAAACACTCCCGCTGAATCGCCAGATGTGGACCGTACATCGCGATCGGTTCCGTGACTGTCGACGTCCGTGTTCGGATCCAAGGAGGGATACGATGCTTCGGAGTGACCCTGGATTTCGTTTTGGTTTCATGTCGCTTCTGATCGCGACTTGCTGCGCTGCCGGCTGCGAATCGGCTGGCTGGAATGCCCGGTTGATGGACGCATTTTCCGGCGGGACCAAAGCGACCGCCGAGGCCGAGGAACAGCACCGGGCCGGCTACACGACGAATCGCAATCGCGAAGATCTGTACTGGCTGCTGGCGAACCGCATCGAAACCAGCATGACACTCCGCGAGATCGGCTCGATTCTGGGTGAAGATGGAGAACGCGAACCCCGCGGCCAGTGGATCAAGCAGGGGGACTTTCGCGTCGACGACCAAGTCTACAAATTCGGCCCGGACAACTCCGGACAAAGCGTGTGGCTGGTGTTTCGCGATGGCAAACTCGTGAATCACAATCCCGAGGAATTCAAGATGGCCCCCAAGAAGCCGTCGTAGGCGCGACTTGGTGGGTTGGGTCGCTGCCGAGTCGGGGTTCCCTTCATTCGCGACTGGTCGAGGAATTGTGGATCGGTGCCGGGTAACGGGCAAGCCGGTTGATCCCGCCCGGCTGCTCACGTTACGATGCCATCGCCGTCGTCACCCACGTCATCCTCTCGCAGGATCGCTTTCGGATGGAAATCGCCCAAATCGCGGAGAACTTTGCCCGCGCCACTCAGGAGATCGGCAAAGTTCTTGTCGGGCAGTCGGAGCTGGTCGAAGGAACGTTGATCGCGCTCTTCTGCGAAGGAAATGTCCTGATCGAGGGTGTTCCCGGGCTGGGGAAAACACTGCTCGTCAACACGCTCAGCCGGGTTCTGCAATGCGGCTTCAAGCGGGTGCAGTTCACACCGGATCTGATGCCGTCCGATCTGACGGGACATTCGATCTTCGATATGTCCGACCAGCAATTCCGCTTTACCCGCGGGCCGATCTTTACCAATCTGCTCCTCGCCGACGAAATCAACCGGGCTCCCGCCAAAACCCAGTCCGCGCTGCTGGAGGCGATGCAGGAACGGCAGGTGACGGTCGACGGGACCACTTACAAGCTCGACCGCCCATTTCTCACGATTGCCACGCAGAACCCACTCGAACAAGAGGGGACCTACCCTCTGCCCGAGGCGCAGCTCGACCGCTTCATGTTCAAGCTGCTGGTCGATTACCCCAGCTACGACGAAGAGCGGAATATCCTCAAGCATTACGCCGAGGGGCGCGATTCCCGCGACCTCGACCGCTTCGGACTGCAACCCGTTCTGGACGCAGCAGGCGTGCTGGATATCCAGCGGTCGATCATGAGCGTCATCGTGGAGCAGTCACTGATCAACTACATCACGTCGATTGTCGCACGGACCCGCAACTGGCATTCGATCGCCGTTTGTGCCAGTCCCCGCGCCGGGGTGAGTATTCTGCTGGCGGCTCGCGCCATGGCCGCTTGCGAGGGACGCAACTTCGTCGCTCCCGATGATGTGAAGTCACTGGCACCCTGGGTGCTGCGGCACCGCATTCGACTTCGTCCGGATGCGGAAATCGAAGGGACGACCGCGGACGATACGATCCGCGAGATTCTTGAAGCGGTTGAGGCACCGCGCAAATGACCCCGCGCCGCCGGCTGTTCCTGTTGTTTGTGGCCGCCGGGATTCCGCTGGCGCTGCCGGCGGTTTTGTCTCCGTTTACCGAACTTTCGGTCGCGAATGAACGATTGTGCGAAGGCATCGGCATCCTGCTGAATTTTCTGCTCTTCGCCGTCGCGCTCATTGATGTCGCCATCTCCCCTTCGCTCGCCCGGGTCGACGTGCAGCGCGAGGCGGCCAATGTCATGAGCGTTGGAGCGCGGAACGCCGTCCGGATCTGGTTCACCAGCCGAAACTTCGCTCCGTTGCCCATCGAGTTTCACGACGAGGTTCCGCAACCCTCGACCGCCGAGGGGCTCCCGTTCGAAATGACACTCGATCCTCAGAAGGCCCGGTACCGGGTCTATCATCTGATTCCCCAGCATCGAGGCGCCAACCGTTTCGGGAACATTTTTCTGCGCGCCGTCAGCCGACTGGGATTATGGACGTTTCATGACGTTCGCCCGCTGCCGGCGGACGTCAAAATCTATCCCGACATCCAGGCGGTGCATGGAATCGAATTGCTCGCCCGAAAAAACCGGGTCGCCGAGATGGGCATCAAACTCTCGCGGCTGCGCGGGCGGGGGAGTGAATTTGACCGGCTGCGGGAGTACCGGCGCGAAGATGAGCCGCGACACATCGACTGGAAGGCGACCGCCCGGCAACGGCAATTGATCGCCCGCGAGTTTGTTGTCGAGCGGAACCAGAACATTGTGATCGTGCTGGATTGCGGGCGTTCCATGTGCAACGCCTCTGAGGGGATCACGCACCTCGATCGGGCGCTGAACGCGGCGATCGTGCTGGCGTATGTGGCGTTGCGGCAGGGGGACAACGTCGGGTTGTTCGCGGCCTCCAATCGGGCCGAGCGGTGGGTGCGCCCCATGCGGGGTGCCAACGCGATTCAGACCATCATTCGTTCGGTCTATGACCTGGAGCCGCGCTACGAGGCGTCTGATTACGGGCTGATTGTCGATCAGTTGCGGGTGCGGTTTCGCAAGCGGTCGCTGGTGGTGTTTTTGACGCACGCGATTGACGACCTGCATCTGATGTCGATCACGCGGCATGTGCGGGAATTACGGTCGCCCCACCTGGTGCTGCCTGCGTTTCTGCGAAACGTTCCACTTCAGGAACGGGTGCGACAGATCCCTAAAAGCGATGTCGACGCCTTTCAGATCGGGGCGGCGGCTGAGATGGCTTATGGTCAGTCCAAGCTGATCTCCGACCTGCAACACTCGGGAATGCTGGCGCTCGACGTCCTTCCCGAGCAGCTCACGTCACAGATTGTGAGCCGCTATCTGGATATCAAAGCGCGGCATTTACTTTAGGGTTTTTCTGCTGAGAACCTGTCCAAAATCAATTTCGTGGTTTGAGAAAACACAGGGACAAATCGAATGATCAGCGGTTGTTCCAAGTCGCCGACGCCGGTTGCCGGTCACGGCACAAGGACATGGTGTGGAACATCGGGGTGGACAACAAAAGACAGGATGCCTACGTGCCGGACAAGCCCATCGCCTGCAAAATCTGTTCGCAGGCGGTCGAGCGGTTCAGCACGTAAAAGTGGATTCCCGGCACACCATTCCGCTGGAGATCGACACATTGTTCGATCGCGAATTCCACCCCGATGCGGAATTGTTCGTCTTTGTCGTCCTGCGCCGCCTCCAGGCGTGAGGAAAGACTGGCGGGTAGCTCGGCGCCGCAGAGGGCGGTGATCCGCTTGATCTGCGCGAAATTGAGGATTGGCATCACCCCAGGGACGATGGGCACGTCGACCCCCGCCGCCACGCAGGAATCACGGAAACGGTAGTACGCGTCGTTGACGTAGAACAATTGGGTATAGACCGCGTCGGCCCCCGCGTCGACTTTTCGCTTCAGATTCGCGATATCGACCTCCAGCGACGGAGCCTGCGGGTGCTTTTCCGGATATCCCGCCACTCCGATGCCAAACTCGGGGAATTCCCGATGAATCAGGTCGACCAGTTCGTTCGCATAACGCAATCCCCCCGCGACTTGTGAAAACGTCGCTTGACCCGCCGGTGGATCGCCACGCAGAGCCATGATGTTCTGCACACCATGCTGCTTTGCCCAGTTCAGCCATTCCCGCAGTTCGTCGACCGTTCCTCCGAGACAGGTGAAGTGGGCGGTCGAGTCGACCTGAAATCGGCGTGTGATCTGCTCGCACAATTCCAATGTCCGGCTGCGTGTACTTCCCCCCGCCCCGTAAGTGCAGGAAATGAACGCGGGCCGATAGGTGGCCAGTGGCGCGACGTGCTGCCACAGCAACTCGTCACCATCCGCCGTCTTGGGAGGATAGATCTCGAACGAGAGTCCGAAAGAACCGGAACGGTAACGATTGGCGAGCGGGTGAGAGCGGAGCACGGAGAATCGATCTGGGGGGACGGGAAGCGACACGGTCGGGCGGAATCGTGCGGTGATTGTCGACCAACGACGAACTCACTGGAACACCGCAATTCTGCCGAGGGCACAACGGTACAAAGGGAATCGACTGTTCGACAAGGCGAAACCCGATAGAATCGCGATCTGGCGAAACCAATCGGTCGACCGTCGGCCGGAACGCACGCGTTGCCCCATGTCCACCTGCGAGTCCCTTGATGGTGAAACGGTCTTCCGCCGGCCCGCTCTCCCGGATTCTGCCAATTCTCTTGCTGTGGGCGTCACTCGCTTCGAGTGGCCAGGCGCAGGATGGTGTGGCAAATCCTGGCAGTCTGCGCTGGGGAGCCGACCGCGAAGGAGGGGCACCGTATCTTTTCCCCAATCCAGATGGCTCCGGCCGGCAGATTGGTTTCGAAGTGGAACTGGCGGAAAAACTGGCCCGGAAGTTGGGGCGACCCGCCGACGAGTTCGTCCAATGCCAGTGGGATCAGATTCTGGCGGTCTTGTCGCGGGGCGACATCGAGATCGCGCTCAACGGTTACGAGTTCACTCCCGAACGGGCGTCGCGCTACCGGTCGACACTCCCCTACTACATTTACAGCCTGGGACTTTGTGCCCGCGCCGATGACTCCAACATCCCCGACTGGAAGGCATTCCGGTCGCTTCACCCCGGTGGTCGAAAGTTTCGGGTCGGCGTTCTGGAAGGCTCGGCGGCGGATGCCTACGTCTCACGCGAATTCGCGGAGACCTGCGAACCGGTCCGCCTTTCGGGGACCATTGAAGCGCTGTTTCAGGTCGATGGTCGGCAACTCGATGCCACAGTTCAGGACGTCCCGCTGTTGAATTATTGGATCGATCACCAACGCCGGTATCCGGCTCTGGCGATCAAAGGAGAAAATCGAGGCGAAGGGTATTACGTCATTTATACCCGCCCCGGCGATGACGCGTTGTGCGAGGCGATCAATCAGGGCTTGCGGGAATTGCACGATTCGGGGGAATTGCAGGCGATTTACGAACGCTACGGCATCTGGAATTCTGACCAGGAAAAGCTGCCGGCCGTCTGGTCGGGGTGGAAGTCCGGCCTGTTGCTGTCCCACCAGATGACGTGGCGCGACCTGGTGGAGTTCCTGCCCAAGTTGCTTCACTCCGCCGTCATCACGATCCTGTTGGCCTGTCTTTCCATGCCGCTGGCGGTCGCGATTGGCCTGGGGGTCGCGCTGGGACGCAGTTGGTCGACCCCCGTTCTGGGAGGCGACGGGGGTGGATGGGGGAGCCTATTGCTGCGAACGGTCTTGACGACCTATGTGGAGGTGGTGCGCGGGACGCCGCTCGCCTTTCAACTCTTCGTGGTCTACTTCGTCCTTCCCAGCGTCGGAGTGCGGATCAACGAGTTTTGGGCTGGTGTCACCGCGCTGGCGGTCAATTACTCGGCATACGAATCCGAAATCTTTCGCCTGGGATTGCAAGCGATTCCGAAGGGGCAGATGGAGGCGGCGCTCAGTTTGGGAATGTCCCGGTCCGTGGCGGTTCGACGAGTGATTCTGCCGCAGGCGGTCCGGATGGTCATTCCCGCGACCGCCAACGATTTTATCGCGCTGTTTAAGGATACCGCCGTCTGTTCGGTGATCGCGGTTGAGGAGCTGTCAAAACAGTACTCGATTGTGGCGAAGACGACCGGCCTGTTTCTGGAAACGGCAGCTCTGGCCGCGGCACTGTACCTGCTCATGAGCTATCCCCTGTCGCTGGCCTCGGCGGCGCTGGAAAGGAGGTTGAAACGTGCCGGTTGAAATGCTCCACATCTCG
>JAPLOC010000328.1 GCA_026692825.1 Planctomycetota bacterium
AATGCTGATCCCACTGCACCAGGTGGTCGTTATGAGTCACCTGAATGAACCTCACTCCCGATTCGACGAAGCGACGGGCCATCAGACACATGCGGCCAAAATTCGCGGTTGTGGGGTTGTCCATGCCGTACAACTTGTGGGTCGCTTCCGATTCCCCCGAGAGATCCTCCACCTGCGGAATCGCCGACTGCATGCGAAAGGCCAGTTCAAAGGAGCTGATTCGCGCGTCGAGCGAAGCCTCGGCCCCCGCCTGCGCCTGATGTTCGCGATTCTGGCGACTGAGTCGTTCGAGCTGAATCCGCTGCACGTCGCGGGGCAGCCGCGTGTTGTTGATGTAGCGGACCTTCGCCTTGTCCGATGCGATGCTTGCGTTGCCGAACGCGGTTCCTTGATAAACGGCCGGCAGGAAGGCCGAACTCCAGTTGTTGATTCCTCCAAACGCCAGCGTGGGACAAATGGTGACAAACGCCGGCAAGTTGGCGTTTTCGGTTCCCAGTCCGTACGAGACCCACGAACCAATACTGGGACGAACGAAATTGTCGGTGCCAGTGTGGATTTTCATCACCGCCCCGCCATGGGCCGGGTTCGTGCCATGTATCGAGTGAATCATGCACAAGTCGTCGACCCGTTTCGCCAGATGGGGAAACAAGTCCGAAACCCACAGTCCGCTTTCACCGTACTGTTTGAATTCCCAGGGAGATTTCAACAGGTTGGCGGTGGAATTGAACTGCACGCGAGGTTTCGCGAAGGGAAGTGGTTTCCCGTCGTCTCGGGTGAGCAGCGGCTTGTGGTCAAATGTGTCGACCTGCGACGGACCGCCGCTCATGAACAGGAAGATCATCCGCTTCGCGCGGGGAGGCAGATGCGGCGGCTTGGGGGCCAACGGATCGACCGCGCCCTGCTCGGTGGCGAATACGGGGTCGGCACACAGCGACGCCATCGCCAGCGATCCAAACCCGACCGCGGAGCGCGCGAGCATCTGACGACGGTTGATCGGAGCGGGGAACATGGCGTGAACTCCTGGGTGGCGTAGACTTCGCCGTCGATTTCTACTCGGCATGGCGGAAAATGCGACGCTGAATCCGAGCCGCGCCCGTCAGGAAGCGGTCAGCGGATACCGCTTTCCGAAGAGCGCGGCTCCGTGTGAACACCTCATTTTCGACAGCCTCAAGTATACCGACCCGTTTGTTCCAGGCACAACGCGGCGATAGAATCCGCAACTCGATGTTGAGTCGGACTTTCCCCCTTCGCCATTTCCGCGACGAACGCAAATCCCCATGAATTCCTTGTTGGTCTGCATCCCCGCACTCGTGTTCGGTTTCGCCGACGTGGATCCGGCGGTCGATGCCCGCTTCGAAGCGATCGGCAAGCGGTACATCGAACAGTTCCCCGCGCTCTCGCCGGCGGGGGCGACGGTCCTGGGTGATCATCGCTACGACGGCCAGTTGGACGATGTCTCGGCTCAGTCGCGCGACAAGGCGGTGAAATTCTATTCTGGCGTCCTCGCCGACCTGCGGGGAATTGACCGCGCGAAGTTGTCGCGGGCGAATCAAGTGGATTTCGAGATCCTTGAACAAAGTCTGCGGGGCGATGTGTGGCGACTGGAAACACTCCAGGACTGGGCCTGGAATCCGCTGGTCTACACCGAACTCGCGGGGGGTTCGATTTATGGCCTGATGGCTCGTGAATTCGCTCCCCTTTCGAAGCGGCTGGAACATGTCGCCAGCCGGCTCGAGCAATTCCCCCGGATGCTGGAACAGGTGCGGGGGACGCTGGTTCCCAAACGGGTGCCTCCCATTCACGCGACGACCGCCGTCCAGCAAAACAAGGGGGTGTTGAGCATTCTGGCCAATATGGTCGAACCGAATGTCGGTCAACTGGCTCCCGCCGAGCAGCAGCGGATGCGGCAGGCGTTGATCACCGCGCGGAAGGCTGTCGACGATCACCAGAAGTGGCTGGAAAAGGAATTGGTACCCAACGCCGGGGGCGACTTTCGCCTGGGGGCGAAGTTGTTCGACCAGAAACTTCCGTTCACATTGCAGACGCCGCTGTCGCGACAGCAGATTCGCGACCGGGCCGAGAGCGAACTGCGACGTGTTCGAGCCGAGATGTACGGGATCGCGAAAGAAGTCTACCGGAAGAAGCATCCCTACACCGAATTCCCCGCCGAGCCGTCGAAGGAGTTTCAGCAGGCGATCATCCGGGCGGGGCTGGAACTGGCATGCAAAGATGTTCCACCGGCCGATCTTTTGGTCGAACGGGCGAAAGAGTCGCTGGTCGAGACCGCCGACTTCATTCGGGAAAAGGATCTGATGACCCTGCCGACCGATCCGTTGGATATCATCATCATGCCGGAATTCCAGCGGGGAGTGTCGACGGCGTATTGCGACGCGCCCGGGGCGCTGGACAAGGGGCAGAAGACGTTTTACGCGGTCGCGCCGTTGCCCGCCGACTGGAACGCCGGTCAGATCGAGTCGTATCTGCGGGAATACAACACGCGATCGCTGCACAATCTGACGGTCCACGAAGCGATGCCCGGGCACTACGTGCAGCTTGTGATCTCGAATCGGTATCCCAGCACGCTGCGGGCGGTGTTGTCGTCGGGAACCTTCACCGAAGGGTGGGGCTGCTACGCCGAGCAGATGATGGCCAACGAGGGGTATTTCCATGGCGACCCGCTGATGCTCTTGGTGCAGCGGAAGTGGTACCTGAGGGCGATCGCGAATTCGATTCTCGACCAGGCGATTCACGTCGACGGCATGAACCGGGACGAGGCGATGAAGCTGATGATCGAAGAGACGTTTCAGGAAGAGCGCGAGGCGGCGGGAAAGTGGGTGCGGGCACAGCTCACGTCGACGCAGCTCTCGACCTACTTTGTCGGCGTGCAGGAACACCTGGATCTCCGTCGCGACGCCGAGCGGCGCTGGGGGAAGGAGTTCACGAAGCGCCGCTATCACGACCAGGTCGTTTCATTCGGCTCACCGCCCGTGCGATTCGTTCGGGCACTGATGTTTGATCTGGAGATTCCGCGAATCGGGGAGTAGTCCGCCGGCAGGAGCCGTAGCGTGGATTCTAATTCACGCGAATCACTCCGCTTGGAACTCGTCCAAGATCAAAACCTTTGTTGTTGCTAGTTTCGCCAACGGTCGGCACGGCGAGTACCGAAGCGCGTCGTGTGGGCCAGCGGCGGATGAAGCCAGGTTTTCAAGGAATGGCCAATGCGTTCCATGAGTTCAAGGCCGTCCTTCGCACGTCGACACCCACCGAGCCGTTTTTTCTACCCCGAAGGGATGAAGAGGAGGTTCCTGCCAGACTCGTGTTCCGACTGGTGCTTGGACGCTACTTCTTTGCCGGCTTCTCCGGCGGACACAACGGCAGGTCACCCGGGTCAACTTGGCGGGGATTCCCCGGTTCGAACACC
>JAPLOC010000329.1 GCA_026692825.1 Planctomycetota bacterium
CGACAGGATCTCCGCATCCGAGACTTCAGAACAATTCGTCAGAGCGCGGTCCAGAGCGATTCGGTCCAATTCGAACTCGAAATCGGTCTGTTCATTGCGCGTCGCGGCATCACGGCGATTCTCTAACGACCGGGCCTCGTCGCGCAACTGGGCCGGCGTCCAGGAGGACATTTCCCGCTGTTTTTTGAGCCGACGTCGAATCACAGGGCGAATCGCGCGACAACCCTTCACTTCCTCGGCACATTCCTCCAGTAGCGACGCCGGGGCGTGCAACAGGATGGACTCCAGTGACTCGCGGACATCCCCATCCTCTTTAATGTGGACCAAGAGCGCTAGGATCCGCTTCAGACAGTCGGCGTCCAGGGGCCAGCCGACGATCGCTTCGTGGATTTCTTCGCCGAACGCGCTGTGAGGCAGCTCGGCCGCGTCGAGGGCAAGTTGGGTCAAGCGAACATCGCCGCTTGTAACTGCGGCATGCTCCAACCAGTGCGCCGCCAGGATCCGGGCAAATTCGTCCGGATTTGCCAATCCCTCAACAACAACATCCAACGTGGGAACCACAGCATCCACTCCTCGGACGGCACGGCGGGAAATCGCGCGCGCGCCACGGCTTCAAAAAACCGCAGGAAGCGCCGGCGCGGAACGGGTCGGTACCGGCGACCTCCAAAGCACCAGCATCCAATGCGACAATCTGACCCGGTCCGCCGCATTTTGACAAGGCCCCATCAGCCCGTGGGTTGCTTCGCCGACCGGTTCTCGCGTTTCCGCTGGTTTTCGGTCAACAGGATCTTGCGCAACCGGATCACGTTGGGAGTCACTTCGACGAATTCGTCGTCTTCAATGTACTCGAGTGCCTGTTCCAGCGACATCTGGCGGGGGGGTTGCAACGTCACCGCTTCGTCGGCCGATGTGGTCCGCATGTTCGTCAGCTTCTTTTCACGAATCGGATTCACCACCATATCGGTGTCGCGGGCGTTTTCCCCGACGATCATCCCTTCGTACACATCATCGCCCGGGCTGACGAACATCTCGGCCCGTTCTTGCAGCTTCCACAGGGCAAACGCGACCGCCCGGCCGTTGTCCTGGGAAACCAGCACACCGTTCGCCCGCGTGGGAAGGTCGGCTTCGCACGGGCGGTACGAGTCAAACCGATGGTGCATGATCGCCTCGCCCCGCGTGGCGTTGAGCATACGGGTTCGCAGGCCGATCAGTCCGCGGGCGGGAATCAGAAAGCTCAGGTGAGTCATTCCGGTCGCCCCCGCCTTGGCGTCGAGAACCTGCCCGCGTCGGTAACCGACGCATTCCATGACCGCGCCCATTCCGGGCGTCGGCACGTCGACGGTCAGAATTTCGAACGGCTCATGCAGCACGCCGTCAATCCGTTTGCGAATCACTTCGGGCTTGCCGATCGACAACTCATATCCTTCGCGACGCATCGTTTCGATCAGAATCCCCAGGTGCAACAGGCCGCGACCCGAGACTTGAAAGTGATCGCTGTTCGGGGCCGACTCGACCCGCATCGCCACATTGGACTCCAACTCCCGCATCAGCCGATTGCGCAGATGCCGACTCGTCACAAACTTGCCATCGCGCCCCGCCAGTGGAGACGAATTGATTGTGAAGAGCATCGTCAGCGTCGGTTCGTCGACGCTGATCCGCTCCAGAGCGACCGGCTTCGCGGGACAGGCGACGGTATCGCCGATTTCCGGTTCGGGGAGGCCGGTGATCGCGACAATATCTCCCGCCGACGCCTCGGCGACCGAAACCCGCCCGAGCTTGTCGAACGCTTCGAGATTGACGACTTCACTCGAAATCTGTCGGCCATCCCCCTTCATCAACAGGACCCGCTGTCCCTTGCGGATTGTGCCGCTGGCGATGCGACCTGTCGCGATTCGCCCGACATAGTCCGACCAGGCGAGAGTCGTGACCATCATTTGTAAGGGGGCGTCCGCGTCGACTTCCGGCGCGGGAACATGCTCCAGCACCATATCGAGCAGGGCGCAGATGTTGTCGGTTTTCACCTTGGGGTCGTGCGTGGCGAATCCCGCGCGACCGCTGGCGAAAATGTAGGGAAAGTCCAGCGTTTCATCGTCGGCACCCAGCTCGACGAAGAGGTCGAACGCCTCGGACAGCGCCTCCTGCGGACGGGCGTCCTGGCGGTCGATCTTGTTCACCACCACCAGCGGTTTCAGTTTGCATTCGAGCGCTTTGCGAAGCACGAACCGCGTCTGGGGCTTGGTCCCCTCGGCGGCGTCGACCAGCATCAGCACGCCGTCGGCCATCTTCAACACCCGCTCCACCTCGCCACCGAAGTCGGCGTGTCCCGGGGTGTCGATGATGTTGATCTTCACCCCTTTGTAATTCACCGCGATGTTCTTCGCGAGAATTGTGATCCCCCGTTCCCGTTCGAGATCGTTCGAATCCAGAATGCAGTCTCCCACAAGCTGCGAATCGCGGAATTGTCCGCTCTGCCGCAGCAGGCAGTCGACCAGAGTCGTCTTGCCGTGGTCAACGTGGGCGATGATGGCGATATTGCGGATATCTGTGCGACGCATGGGGCGGAACCGGGGAACTGCGGGAACAAAACCAGCCAGCCGGGCTGGAAAGCTCACGCGGGGAGAAAGGGCGGGGAGAAGAAAGACACCTGAAGACCGAATTGAGTCGGCGCGCGGAACCAGACAGGGACTAAAGCCAATCGGGGGGACGATCGAAGCGATAGAGGTTCATGGCGGCGTGTCGATCCCGGAACTCTCCCTCGCGGGAACGGTTCCGAAAACTCTGGTCTCTGAAAAAGTGGTGTCGCAGGTTATACCCCAACAGGGGAAACCCAGCTTGCCGAACGATTTGCCCCGGTCTTTGAGCGGAGCGCACACGCTTGCTGGCGGGCGCGCCTCAAACGCGCTACTATTATTGCAGATACCAGCACGGTCGGCAATCCCAGATCTCCTGAATCCTCAATCCCGCCGAGACGTTCTCTTGCCTTTGGCTTCCCCGGCCGTCCCCTTCATTCCCGGTCTTAATGCCCCTCCGCGGCTGCTGGTCAGCGTGCGGTCGGCGACCGAAGCGCGGGCCGCACTCGAGGGCGGCTGCGACATTCTCGATGTCAAAGAACCCTCACGCGGACCGCTGGGAATGGCCGATTTGTCGGTGATTCGCGAGATCGCCAGCGCGGCCCAATCTCTGTACCCCACAGTCAGCCTGAGCGTCGCCCTGGGAGAGGCTCGCGACTGGCCCCCGGGCTGCGACTTCCCGGAACTCCCCGATCCCGTCCGCATTGTGAAGGCGGGGGTCGCGGGGATTTCTCGAAATCTTCTCAAAAGCCGACTGAC
>JAPLOC010000330.1 GCA_026692825.1 Planctomycetota bacterium
CGCACAGCGGGCCGCGCACTCGGAGAGTGCGGGCTACATTCTCGCGGGCCTGGGAGAAGGCTTGCAACCGCGCGGCCCCTTTCTGACAATGCCCGCGAACGAGTACCACATCGCTCTCGCCCTCCTTGAATTCAGACAGGTTTCGCCGTGCCTCCCCAGACTCGCCCCAACGCCACTACCCCCGCGTTGCCTCCGGTCATTCTGAGCGCCTTCGCCGACGAGGCGGCCAATTCCAAATCGGTCGTCGAACAATTCGCCGTGCTGGCCGCATTGGGGCTGCAATACTACAGTCCCCGCTTTCTGAGCGTCTCGGGAGAAGTGAAAAACGTCATGAAGCTCGACAAGGCCGAGCTCAAGACCGTACGCAAAATGCAGGACGATTACGGTCTCAAGGTGACCAGCATCGGCTCACCGATTGGCAAAGTGAAACTGCTCGACATTGACGACGGTTCGCACAACCGGTTCGTCCCGTTCGACAAATACCTGAAAGACGAAGTCTCAGTCGCCATCGATCGCGCCCACGCGCTCGATGCCAAAATGATTCGCGGCTTCTCGTTCTATCATCCCCGCGGTACCGACCCCAAACCGCATGTGGCGAAAGCCGTCGAGCAGCTCTCGGCGATCGTCGAGCGCTGCGCGAAAGACGGGGTTGTTTACGCCCTGGAGGTCGAGGCGAATCTGATCGGCCAGAACGGTCAGTTGATGGCCGAACTGGCGCGAAAAATCAACCAGCCCAACTTGGTCTGCATCTTCGACGGAGGCAATATCTCGTCGCAGAATTACGACTGCCTCGACTGTTTCGACGAGTACCGGGCGATGCGCAAGCATCTGGGGTATTTCCATATCAAGGACTACCGGATCGATCCGTCGCTTGAATGGACGGGAGTCGTCGACGAAGAGCGGCTCAAGAACTTTGTCCCCGCCGACTTGGGAGACAGCGGCCACGAGTTGATCTTCCGCGACCTTCGCGAACATCTCCCGCAGATTGATCGCAAGATGAAAAAGCTCGGACTGCCCGGAATGTTCCTGGAACTCGAACCGCACCTGAAGGGAGGGGGGCAGTTCGGAGGGTTCAGTGGTCCCGATGGATTGGGCGTGGCGTGTCGCAGCCTCTGTCGGCTGTTGGATTACGCCGGGATTCCGTACGAACTCCGCGGCTTCGAACACATTCGGACGGCACGCGGTTTTTAGTGGATTCGCTCAGTCTTCGGTAATTCGCGTCGGAAGTTGATGTGGTTCCGCTTCCGGCGCGAATTGAACCGTTATATCGGGAAGAATCACCCCGCCTGTGACGTTGACTTCTGAGGAAAGCGGGTCGAATGCCGCCCGAAGAACGCTGCCTTGCGCTCGAACCCACAACGGCGGCTCGGCAGGAGCCTCGCCCTCCCGCGAGCCGGTTCTTCGACACCGCACTCCGTTTGGCCATTGCCGTCGGGTCACCGCTGTTCTAGTCTACTTTCGCATTTCCCAGCCCGGCGTTTCGCCGATTTTCCCCGAAGAACCGCTCCATGCCGACAATCATGACGATTGAGGTGACCAGCCTTGTTGCGCTTGCCGCCCTCCCCGCGGAGGGTGCGAACGGCGGCTGGCCCTGGTGGGGTACCGTGCTGGCGGTCGTCGCGGGATTGATCGCGGCCATCGTCGTTCCGTTTCTGGTCGCGCCGTGTCTGGCGAGCCGCTGGCTGTTGTTTTTTATCACCCGGCTGATGTACCGGATTCGGATTTACGGCCTCGAAAACGTCCCCAAACAAGGCGGGGCACTGCTGGTCTCAAATCACGTCACCTGGGTCGATGGAATTCTGCTCGCCGGCAATCTCCCCCGGCACGTGCGGATGATTATCTACGCCGACTATGCCAAAGGAGGACTGCTGGGTTGGCTGATGAAGCAAATGGAAGTGATTCCGATCAAGACGTCGGAAGGCCCCAAGTCGATCATCCGGTCGCTGCAAACCGCCCGCGAGGCGATCAAAGAGGGGGCGCTCGTCTGCATTTTCGCCGAGGGGCAATTGACCCGCCTCGGTCAGATGCTGCCGTTCCAGCGCGGGATGATGAAAATCATCGATGGATCGGGCGCGCCCGTTATTCCCGTTTACCTCGACGGTCTCTGGGGGAGCATTTTCAGCTTTTTCCAGGGAAAGTACTTTTGGAAGTGGCCGCAAAAATGGCCCTATCCGATCGGTATCTCGTTCGGCAAGCCACTGCACGACCCGAAAACGGTGCATGAAGTTCAGCAAGCGGTCGCCGCTCTGGGGGTGCATTCGCTGGAGGTTCGCAAGAATCTCGACCTGACGCTCCCCCGTCGATTTCTCCGCATGTGCCGCAAATCGATGTGGCGGACAAAGCTGGTTGACAGTTCCAACCAGATCGTGACCGGCGGGCAACTTCTGCTGCGATCGCTCATGCTGCGGCGATTGCTGGCGCGAAAAGTCCTGGCTCCTGACGAGAAGTTTGTCGGCGTACTGCTGCCGCCAGCCGTTGGGGGAGCGATTGTTAATGCGACCCTGTCGTTGATGGGGCGGGTGGCGGTCAACCTCAACTACACCGCGTCGCGCGAGACGATCGCTTCGTGTATCAAGCAGGCGGGCATCAAGCACGTGCTGTCGAGCCGGCTGTTTCTCACCAAGTTGAAAATGGAGGTAGATGCCGAGGTGGTCTTCCTCGAAGACCTGCGTCCCTCGGTGAACTGGGTCGACAAAGCGATCGCGGCGATTCAGACCTACGTGACGCCGGTCTCTCTGCTCGATCGGCTCTTCGGCCTGACCCGGATCAAAGCGGATGACCTCGTTACCATTGTATTCACCTCCGGTTCGACGGGCGAACCGAAGGGGGTGATGCTCAGCTATCACAACATCGGCACCAACGTGGACGCCGTTGGACAGTTGATTCAGATCAAGCGCGCGGATTGCGTTGTCGGCATTCTGCCCTTCTTTCACTCGTTCGGATTCATGGCGACGTTGTGGATGCCGCTGGTTCTCGAACCACGCGCCGTTTACCACTACAACCCGCTCGACGCGAAAATCGTGGGCGAACTGTGCCAGAAGAATCGCGGGACGATTTTGATGGCGACACCGACATTTCTTCGGACGTACATCAAGCGGTGTGAACGGGAGCAATTGCAGACGCTGGAGATCATCGTCGTCGGGGCCGAGAAAATGCCGATCGAACTGGCGGCGGCGTTTGAGGAGAAGTTTGGCGTTCGACCAATCGAAGGGTACGGCGCGACCGAGACGTCACCCGTCGCGGCGGTCAATGTTCCCGACCATCGTTCGCCGGTCGTGACGCAGGTCGGGACCAAAGAAGGGACGGTAGGACGGCCGATTCCCGGGACGCTGGCCCGTGTCGTCGATCAGGAATCGGGAGAGGTGCTAGGTCTCGACCAGCCGGGAATGTTGCAGGTCTGCGGACCGCACATCATGCAGGGCTATCTCCATCGTCCCGAACAGACGGCGGTGGTACTGCAAGACGGCTGGTACACGACCGGCGACATTGCCAAGATCGACGCCGACGGGTTCATCACGATCACCGACCGCGCGAGCCGATTTTCGAAGATCGCGGGGGAAATGGTCCCGCATATTAAGATTGAAGAAGTGTTGCGGGGGATCACGGCGGGCCCGCCGGGTGAGGATCCCGACCTCAAGGTGGTGGTGACCGCGGTTCCCGATGAACGCAAGGGAGAACGGCTGGTCGTCGTTCATAAACCGCTCACGCAGTCGGTTGAAGAAGTCTACGGCCAGCTTTCGTCAGCGGGTCTGCCCAACTTGTGGATTCCCGGTCGCGACAGTTTTATTGAAGTCCCCGAGATTCCCATTCTGGGGACGGGAAAAGTCGACCTGCGGGGGGTGAAAGAGATCGCACTGCAGCGGTTTGGTCCGAATCGGCCTGCGTAGGAGGTTCTACCCGACGGCAGGTCGCTTCGGTGTTTCCGAAATTCGCAATTGGCGATACCAATTCGTTCGCCATTCGAGAGTTGTGCGTCGTATGATCATCGACGACCACTTCAACCCGAACATTCCCCCGAGCATTCTTGCATGACACTGTGGATCTGGCTCTGCGCCGCGGCCGTTGGGATCGGCCTGTTGTTGCTCACCCGCCGCCGGCTGGGATGGGTCGGGAGCGCGGTTGTCGCGGGCGGCGTCGCGCTGCTGACGGGGGCTGGGCTGGAGTACGTCGCGGGCTCAGGGGGACAGGTGGAGTTGCCTCCCCTGACGAAGGAAGAGTTTCAACGGCTGGTTCCCGACGAAGTGCTGGACGCCGGTTACGTCGGCTCGAAGGAGTGCCGGGAGTGTCACCAGGAACAACACAAATCGTGGCACGATTCGTATCACCGCTCGATTACCCGCCGGCCGTCGGATGAGGCGATTATCCCCGAATTCAATGATCAAGAGTACCGGGTCGCACCACGGAAATTCAAACTGTTTCGGAAGGGGGACGAGTTCTGGATGAACTTTCAGGATCCCGATGAGCTGCGTCTGAATCCCAAGACACCGGTGCCGTTTGTGGATCGACCGGTGGCGCTGGTCACGGGATCTCACTACCAGCAGATCTTCTGGTACCCGACCGGAATTCCGCGGATTCTGGGGCAGTTGCCGATCTACCACATTTTGGAGACCGAAGAGTGGGTTCCCGCGACCGCCGCGTTTCTGACACCACCGACCCCCGCCCAACACACGGCGACCGGAGAGTGGAACGCGAACTGCGTCGAATGCCACGCCACATTCGGTCGCCCGCGTCCGACCGCTGATGGTGAAATCGACACTTTGGTCGCGGAATTTGGCGTTTCGTGCGAGGCGTGCCACGGACCCGGCGAACGTCACGTCGCGGCGCGGCGCAATCTGCCCGCCGGGCAGGTCTTGGCGCTCGACGCCGACCCGATCGTCAATCCCCGACGCCTCGACCATCGGCGAAGTACCGAGGTGTGTGGTGTCTGCCACAGTTACAACGTCGCGCGGACCACCGATATCCGGGCCCGCGAAAAGCAGGAAGGGCAGAAATACCGGCCGGGAGATGACTTCAGCCTGACGCGTAAACTGCTGCGTCCCACCGACGACACCCTGGTCGACATCCGCCGGGCCGATGGCGACCCCGACAAGTTCTTCGAACAGCGGTTTTGGCGTGACGGCATGGTGCGGACCGGGGGGCATGAATTCAACGGGCTGGCTGAGTCGGCCTGCTTCAAAAAGGGGGAAATGTCGTGCCTCTCGTGCCACGACATGCATCAGCGGCCGGACGACAAGCGTCCCGCGAAAGAATGGGCGAATCGCCAGATGTCCCCGACCGGCATGACGGACGCCGCCTGCCTGGGCTGTCATGCGTCCGAGAAATTCGCCGCCAGCGAACACACGCACCATTTGACCGACTCGAGCGGTTCTCGCTGTGTGAATTGCCATATGCCACATACGGACTATGGCCTGCTGCATGCGCAGCGGAGTCACCAGATCAGCAGCCCCCGCGTCGAAACGCAACTGCGGTCGGGCCGACCGAATGCCTGCAATTTGTGCCATCTCGACCAGACGCTCGGCTGGACGGCGGACCGGTTGCGGGAATGGTATTCGCATCCGCGCCCCAAGCTGGATGCGAATCTGGAAGAAGTGTCGCAGGGGGCGTGGCTGGCCCTCGCGGGAGACGCTGGCCAGCGGGCGCTGGTCGCGTCGAG
>JAPLOC010000331.1 GCA_026692825.1 Planctomycetota bacterium
GAGATGGGTCGCACACCGAGAATCTCTCCGATCGCGGCGGGAGGTAAGAACGCCAGCGGCGAGGTCTTCACCGACGGCCGGCATCACTGGGGGGATGTCTTTCCCTGTTTCTTCGCGGGAGGCGGGATTCGTCTCGGGCAGGTGATTGGTCAGACGGATCCCCAAGGGGGCGTCCCGGTCTCCGAAGCGTTCACCCCACAGGATCTCGCCGCCACGATCCTGCATCAGTTGGGGGTCGATTCGAACGCCGAGTTTCACGACGCGGCGGGTCGTCCGTATCGACTGTTGCTGGGGCAACCGATCAGCGGTCTCGTTTGATGCGGAACTCCCTCACGCGTTGGCTGGCGCAGATTCGCGCTCGCCTGCACGGTGCCGACCTCGCGATGTTGATCGCCAGCGCAATTGTGCTGATCGGCGCGTGGTGTTTCGCCGAAATCGCCGACCAGATGCACGATGGTGATTCCGATTCGTTCGACGCCTGGGTCTTGCGCTCCTGGCGAAAGACCGACGATCCCGCTGAGTTGCGTGGCCCCCCTTGGATGGAGGAAGTCGTCCGCGATGTCACCGCGCTCGGCAGCCCGTTCATACTCGGACTCGCCACCACGATCGCGGTCGGGTATCTGCTGGTCAGTGGCAAGCCACACACCGCTGCGTTCGTGCTGATCTCGGTCGTCGGCGGAGGGATTCTGATCTGGAGCATGAAGGTCGGCTACGCCCGTCCCCGACCGCTGGTCGTTCCCCGGTTGATGCGGGTCGAGAATCACAGCTTCCCCAGCGGACACGCCCAGGGGGCGACCGTGTTCTTTCTGACGCTGGGAACGATCATCGCGCGGCTGGTCCCGACCCGACGACGCAAGGTGTATATCTTAGGAAGCGCTCTGGCCCTGGCGGTTCTCGTCGGGGTGAGCCGAGTCGCACTGGGGGTCCACTATCCGACCGATGTGCTCGCGGGGTGGGCGGGGGGACTTGTCTGGTCGCTCGCCCTGGGCGGCGTAAGCCCCCTGAATTCAGGTCGATCAATCCCCTGTCATCCCCCAACCCACAACAGAGTGGAAATCAGGTGATTAAAAAAAATCAAAACTCGTATTGACCTCAACCATGAATTCTGGGTATCAACCGCACCTCTCCTCACTTCCTCCCGTCACTGCCCCTTCGTAGCTTCCGTTCGACGCCGGTTTTCGCCGGCCCCACCTCGGACCATTCGCCACCTGCGGATCGGTCTACAACCGGGGACGTTCTGTTCCCTCTACGACTCCCCTCCGATTCGCATAATTCCAAGTCCCCAACTCCCCGGTTCATAGTACGAGGTTTCTATGTTCCCGTCGGCCGAGCGAACACAGCCGCGTTCCGCGCCAGACTGTCTCCCAACGTCACCCAAGGAGAACCGTTCATTGCATCCCATCTTTGGGTTTACCGCCTGGGCCAGTGTGTTATCCACCAGCGTACTTTGGGCCGCCACCGCTTTGGGTGGTGTTGAGGCCTCTGGACCTTCGCGAAAAGCCGGTCGACCGACCGGCGCGACGACCGCGAAGAGTCAGCAAACACCCCGCACGGTCGTGCGCGGCCAGTCGGCCTCTCCCGATTCCGCGGGCAAGGCGGAGCTGGTGGCTCGTGCCCGTCGATTGCTGGCGGCCGCACATGCGGCATTCGAAGCAGGCGATCTGGACGACGCCCGCCAACTCGCCGAAGAAGCCAATGAATGCGATGTCGCGTTCGACAAGCTCGACCTTGACCCCGAACTCCTGCTGAGCCAGATCGCCAAGGCGGCCAAGAGTTCGCAGGGAACGAAACCGTCGGCGTCAAACAAGTCGGTCGGAGAAGACGAATCATCGGATGCCAGCGACGACGACCTTTCGTCGGTGCCGACGTTCGAAGATCCCGAGATCGCGAACGCCAAGGAGTCGGCCGCCGATCTCTATCGCCAGGGAAAAGAAGCCCTCCGCGGTGGCGATCAAGAAGCGGCTTACGACCTGTATCTCAAGGCGTTCAAATCGGGCGAACGCCTCCCCTCGCGGCAGGCGACCGAAGTCCGGGAATTCCTGGCGTCGCACGCCTCCAGTCGCGCGGTCACCAAGAAAAAGAAGATCCAGCTTGTCTCCGCCGAGGAAGAGGCGACGTCCGATTCCGACGAGGAAACCCCCTCGAAGATCGCTCCCATCGACGCGGCGGATGACCGCCGTGTCGCGTCCATCGACAAACTGCGCACCGAAGTGCGCAATGCCAAATACAAAGCCGAGAAGCTCGCTGAGTCCGACCCCAACGCCGGCCTCGCCGTGCTGAATAAGACGCAAGAGAGCGTCAACAATTCGGGGCTGGAAGCGAGCGTCACGGCTCCCATGCTGAAGGCACTCGCGGCCTCCCGGCAGGCGATTGACTACTCACGCAAAATCAACGGTCCCAAACTCGATCTCGAGTCGCGCAACCAGGAAGTTCTCAGTGGCATCCGTCGCGAGCGTGATTCGAAAATCATGGTGGAAAAGGAATTCGCCGAGAAGGTCGACGAATTCAACGTGTTGATTCGTGAAAAACGTTTCGAAGAGGCGGAAGTCGTCGCCAAGCAGGCGCAGCAGTTGCGGCCTGGAGACGAGGTCGCCGAACTGATGGTGCTGAAAGCCCGCTTCGCCTCCCGCAATCACTTCAATGAATGGTTGAAGGAACGCAAGGCCGATGAGTTCGGCAAGCAGCTTGACGATGTCGAACGGACGATCGCCGACCACCCCTTCACCCCCGATATTGGCTACCCCAGCGCCAAGACGTGGAAGGATCTTTCGGACCGGCGTGAGAAGTACAAGAACCCCAGCAGTTACGAACCGTCATCGGAAGAGAAGAAAATTCAGCAGAGTCTCTCCCGCGATGTGTCGCTGCACTTTGAAGACGCGCCGTTGTCGACAGTCGTCAAGCACCTGCAGACACTGGCCGACATCAACATCATCCTTGACCCGGCGGGTCTCGACGAAGAAGGGGTGACGTTGAGTACCCCGGTTTCGATCGATCTCGACGGGGTCAAAATGAAGACCGCGTTGCGGTTCCTGCTCGAACCGTTGCGACTGGCGCACACAGTGAAAGATGACGTCCTGAAAATCACCAGCCGCTCGCGTCAGCAGGGTGAGCTTCAAACCCGCACCTATTCGGTCGCCGACCTGGTGGTGCCGGTGCGCAACAACGCCGCCCCCGATCACTTCGCCGACCCGGCCACAAATCCCGGGATCGCCGGCGCCGGGGCGGGTGGAAACCGCGGCCAGATGAGTGTCGCGAACCGTGGGAACAAGGGAGGCCAGGCATTCGCCCAGATCGACGATCGGGGTGAAATGGGTGGCTTTGGCGGTGTCCCCGGAACAAAGGACCGCTCGGGTCAGCAGGGTGGTGCTCAGGTCGCCGACTTCACCGAGCTGATCGATCTGATCCAATCGACCGTTGACCCCAGCAGTTGGGAAGCGTTGGGTGGCCCCGGTTCACTCCGGCAATACACCACGACGTTGAGTCTGGTGATTCGTCAGACGCAGTCGGTGCATGAGGACATCGCAGACCTGCTCAAGCAGCTCCGCCGTCTGCAGGATCTGCAAGTCACAGTCGAAGTGCGATTCATCACCGTCTCCGACGCGTTCTTCGAACGAATCGGGATCGACTTCGACTTCAACTTGCAGGACAACGTCGGCAACGGCAACCTTCCCAACACGTTTGGCCAGCCTCTGCCTCCGAACGGTATCGGAACCTCCGTCACCACGACCCAGCAGGGCCAGGCGGGTCAGGGGGGCCAGCAAGCCGGACAGGCGGGACAGGCTGGACAGGCTGGTCAGCAAGCCCAGGGGGGGGGAGCCAATGCCCCGTTCACTCAAGGACCGCCGCGTGACTTGATCAACCGCAATCAATTCCAACGCTACGGCAGCATCGTCGGTCTGTTGCCCAATAACCAGTTCCCCAACAACCTCGACATTCCGTTCCGACAGGGGTCGTTCCCGATCGGTGTCCCCCAGTTTGGTGGATTCCAGCCGGAAGCCGGTTTGCAGGTTGGCTTGGCGATTCTGAGTGACATCGAAACGTTCTTTCTGATCAACGCGGCCCAGGGGGATCAGCGGTCGAACCTGATGTTCGCCCCGAAAGTCACGCTGTTCAACGGCCAGATCGCCACCATCAGCGATCAGGTACAACGCCCGTTCGTGACGAGTGTGATTCCCACGGTTGGGTTCGGCTCGGTTGGTTTCCAGCCGGTCATTACCACGTTGCCCGACGGCATCAGCCTCACGGTGCTGGCGGTCATCTCCGCCGACCGTCGCTATGTCCGCTTGAGTCTGTCGCCACTGTTCAGCACGATCACTGACGTGCAGACCTTTTCGTTTCTGTCGGCCAATGGCGGTCAAGCTGGTGGACAACAGGGTCAGGGAGGGGGTCAAGCGGGTGGCCAGCAAGGCCAGGGTGGCTTTGGCGGCGGTGGTGCCCAGCAAGGCTTCGGCGGGATCGGTGGTGTCTCCGGTGGTCAAGGTGGCCAAGGTGGCCAGGGAGGCCAGGCGGGTCAGGGCGGTCAGCAAGGTCAGGGTGGTGGTGGCGGTGGTGCGATCACCGTGCAGCAGCCGGTCTTCCAGTTCACACAGATCCAAACCACTGTCAGCGTTCCCGATGGCGGAACGGTGCTGATGGGTGGTGTGAAGCGATTGAAGGAAGGACGCTCGATGGCGGGTGTGCCGATTCTGAACAAGATTCCGTACATCAGCCGACTGTTTAAGAACACCGGCGTCGGCCGTGAAGCCCAAAGCGTGATGATGATGGTCACTCCCCGCATCATCATTCAGGAAGAAGAGGAAGAACTGATTGGCGTCGAACTGTAAGCAGTCGGCCGAGAGAAGTTTTGAAGCCTGACACGAACCGCCGGCATTCCTGAATTGGGGATGCCGGTGGTTGTTTTTTTATACCGGCGTCACGGAAAATTCCGCATGGAATCCGAGCCGTGCCCATCCGGAAGCGGTTGCAGGTTTCCGCTTCCTGACGGGCGCGGCTCCGCGGGATGGCACATAGCCCGGTCGCCCGCCTACACCTCGACAATTTCGCCCTTGGTGCTTTCCACAAACCCCAGAACATCCTGCCGTTCACCGGGAGGAACCTGGAAGTGGTCGAGCGTGGAGTTCAGGTGTCGCAGGAAAATCTGCCAATCGGATTGCGAGA
>JAPLOC010000332.1:0-4295 GCA_026692825.1 Planctomycetota bacterium
ACGCTGCGAAACTTGGGGAATTTCGCCGAACATCTTGGACTCGTCGCCTGCGTCGAGATCGCGCGGGGTGTCGCGCGGAATCACCGCTATCTGCTGCAACTGATCAACGATGTTGACCACAAGCATCTGCGGGCGAGTTTCGACCCCGGCATGCTGCATCTGTTGAACGACGAGATCACCAGCGAGGTGGCGCTCGCGAAAATCTGCCACCGTGTCCGCCACGTCCGTCTGCGGGACAGCCGGGGTTTGCCGGGCGTTCGTGACTTTCCCGTCCTGGTGACCGGCGACCGGGTCAGTTTTCTCCGGATTCACCTGATCATGCGCGATTGCGGTTACAAAGGACCGTTCACGATCGCGCTCGAAGGGCCACCCAACGAAGCGGACCTGCCCCTCGACGAATACCGCGGGCGGATCTCGGCGAGTCTGGCCTATCTCCGACGGCTTGGGTTTTGATCCTGGACGACTACTAGGCGGCGCGCTTCAGCGACTTGGCCGCCCCCCAGCCCATGAAGTTCATCACAATCTGGGCTGCCCGTTGCGTTGCGCCCGGCTGCGCGACTTCCTTCGCCAGCGCGTCGAGTTCCGCCTGTGTTTTCGCAAATTGACCGGGCTCCGCGATCCATTCCGCGAGGTGATCTGCCATCTGCTGGATCACTTGCGGGTCGTGCGTGCGCAACACGAATTCGGGGAGGATCAACCGGTCGGCGATCAAGTTGGGCAATGAGATGAATCGACAGCCGATCAGAATCCGCCCGATAACCCAGTTGATCGGGCCCACGCCGTACAGCACGACCGCCGGCTTGCGTCGCGCCAAGAGTTCCAGGCTCACTGAACCCGAAACCATCAGGCAGACCTGCGACGCCTCAAGAATCTCGGACGTTTTGCCAACGTGAAACTCTACCGGCAACGGCGTCCCCGACTTGGCGTACATCGCTTCGCAGAGTCCTCGCTGCGGTTCCTTGTAGTTGGCCACCAGAAACCGGACTTGGGGAAACCGCGCATGCAGCCGACGCATCACGTCGAGTTGCATCGGAAAATTGACGTTCACTTCCTGGGTTCTCGACCCGGGCAGGATCGCGACGACGGGACGCGTCGAGTCGGTCGATGCGTGACTCTTGATGAACGCGTCATCGAGCCGTTTCTCGACGACTTCGTCAAAAAACGGATGGCCGATCAGGGCGGCGGGAACCCCCCGCTGTTCGTACCAGGCATGCTCGAATGGCAATCCGCACAGGGTCAGATTCACCAGCCGGCGCATTTTGTGAACGCGCCAGCCGGCCCAGGCCCACATTTGCGGGGGCATCATGTAGATGACGGGAATGCCGCGTTTTTTGGCGGCTCGGGCCACCCACCAGTTGAAACCGGGAAAATCAACCAGCACGACCGCCTCGGGACGGTCGGCGTCGAGCCACTTTCCCACCTGCCACAACACCGAGAGGAATTTCCCCAGCATGGGCAGAACGGCAAAGATCCCCATGACCGCCAGATCGGTCAGGCGGTAATGCACCTTGCACCCCGCCTGCTCCATCCGCGGTCCCCCCAGTCCGGAACACTGAAACACTGGCACCCGGCGGCGGAGATCTTCAATCAACTTCGACGCGTGCAGATCGCCACTCGGCTCGCCAACGGAGAAAAACAAATGCATGCGCGATCCTTCGCCAATCCAACGCCAGAGTGTGTGATCCTTGAAACCGGCGGCAGACTAGGGGAAATCGGCAGTGTGGGTCAAGACCGATCCGCTACTTCCCAATGCAGTACAGAACCTCGCGTCGTTGGCCATCCACATCATGCGCCACGCGGTGGTAAATGCGACCGCCACAAATGACCGGACTGGCGAACACGCTGATTCCCAATCGATTCTCTCCCAGGGATTCAAAGCCTTTCGGAGTCGCCTTGAAAACGAAGGTCTGCCCCTCTTCGTTGCAGGCGTACAGAGCGTCTCCCGCCAGCACCAGCGAGGCACTGAAGGTGCCACCCAGACGCTGTTTCCACATTTCCGCGCCGTCCGAACACCGCCAGCACATCGCCACCCCCGCATCCAGTGTGCCGTACAAATACCCGTCTCGGACGATCATTGAGGGAACGTAGACTCGCGACTTGTTTTCCCACACGACCTTTCCAGAACCGTCGGCAGCAATCGCCGCCAGATGGTCTTTGGGATAGCCCCCGCTGCTGAAAATGACCTTTCCGTCGGTGACGGTTGACGTCACGCATTCTTCCGTGGCCCCCGCGATTTCCCAGAGTTTCTTGCCTGACTTGGGATCAAAACTCGACACCAGATTGCATCCCGTAAGGAACACCTGGTCCCGCCCCGCGACGGACAGGACGATGGGCGAGGTATAGTTCGGCAGTTTCGGCCGCTCGTGCTTCCAGACAATTTGTCCATTCGCCCGATCGACGCCGGCGAACAGCCCGTTGCTCTTGCTGTCGGCCGAAATCATCACCACCGATTCATACAGCGCGGGCGACGCCGCGTACCCCTGGTGCAGCGCGAAGTCGGTGATTTTCGTCTGCCACAGCATCGCCCCCTGGAGGTCAAGGCACGTCAGATAGACCGCCTCGCGATTCAGAAAGCTGACATACAGCCGTTCGCCGTCGCAGGCGACGCTGGAGGAGGCGAGTGAACTCTTCGCGTTCCCCTTGGTGGTGAACCCCTTTTCATGGACAACCGACTGCCACAGCCGTTTTCCGGTCCGCCGGTCAAAACAGAGAACCGACTGCACTTCTCGGTCGGGCTCGGCGGCGGCCAGAAATACCTGGTCACCAAACACAGTGGGTGACCCGTGGCCACGTCCCGGGACATCCACCTTCCAGAGAATGTTCTCGGTTTCGCTCCAGGTGACGGGAGGGGCGTCCCCCGCCGGCGCGACTCCGTCACGAGTCGGTCCACGCCACCAGGGCCAATCGTTCGGACCAAAGTGAATCGGACGCCCCTTCCCCGGGTTTTCCGTCGGTTCCGCGGCGTGACCCGAAAGCGCGACGGCAAGCCACAGACCGAGCGCCAGACAGAATCGAGACAAACGCGGCATGGTCGACAACTCCCGGGGATGGACGAGACGGGGGGGCGGACGAGGAGGGAACAAATTGAGAAGGGTGTTTTGTACCAATGTCGCGCGGGAAGGACTACGATCTCGCCCCGGGGGGATGCGTCCTGCCCCACCCGCCACATGCGTCGCCGCTGAACCGCCCCCGTTGCGACGCCTCACCCATCAGTCACGAACACGGCTCCATGCACTCCAACGACCATCTCAAGTCTCTCGTCCGAACGATTCCCGACTTTCCGAAACCGGGCATCCAGTTCCGCGATATCACCACGCTGATCCAGGATCCATGGGGATTCAAACGGGCGATCGATCTGTTCGTCGAACGGTATCGTTATTCGCCGATCGACAAGGTGGTGGCGATTGAGTCGCGCGGATTCGTGATCGGTGGGGCGCTGGCGCACCACCTGAATTGCGGTCTGGTGATGGCGCGGAAAAAGGGCAAACTCCCGTTCGCGGTGGAACGCCAGGAATACGCACTCGAATATGGGACCGACTGCATTGAGATGCACGTCGACGCGCTGAAACCGGGGGAACGCTGCCTGGTTGTCGACGACCTTCTCGCGACCGGCGGAACGTGCCAGGCGACCTGTCAGCTCACTGAACGACTGGGGGGAGTCGTGGTCGGTTGCGCGTTCATCATCGAGTTGCCCGAACTCGGAGGCCGAAAACGCCTGTCGCAGTACGATCTCGTGAGTTTGATTGATTTCGAAGGGGCTTAGACAGGACGCTTCACGGCCGAACCGATTGTCCACAGTTCGGGCAGTTCTTCATCCCGCGGGTCAGTGACGCGGCGCACGAATCACACACTGCATCGGGAAATTCGTCGGGGTCCGTCCGTCGGCTGGCCGTCTTTTTCGAGGCCCCGATCAGAAACACCACACCTCCAATGATCGCCGCAAGCATTGCCAGCACGACCGCGCCCCCCACCAGGAGGACCCCAAAACTGATCATCGCATCGCTCCGTATCGAGGACCGACCAACCGGCAGGTATTATGCCATTTTCACCCGGGACGCGATTGTCGACACCACACGTCGCGGGTCGAGGTTATCGCTGCACACCCAGGTAGAACGCGAAGATCTGCGTGTTGTCGAATCCCTGCTTCATGAGCGGAATGCCGAAGTCGAGAGCGATCGGCACCGGGCCCATCGCGGGAATCGTGAGTCGCAACCCCGTACCGACGCTGAGTCGGAACGCGTCCATCGTGACAGTGCTGTCGACCGTACCGAAGTCGGTGAAGCCAACCACCTGGA
>JAPLOC010000332.1:4324-6846 GCA_026692825.1 Planctomycetota bacterium
CGGTGAAGCCAACCACCTGGATCATGTCGTCGGCGGTGATGGGCAACAGGTATTCCGCGGACCCGAGCGCCTGCCAGAGACCACCGGTTCGAACACCGTTCTCACGCGGCGTGACGCCGTAAAACGCGAACCCGCGAAAGCTCTGAAAACCACCGGCATAGAACCGCTCGAAGATCGGTGTCGCATCGCCGGCCCAGCTCAGGTTGCCGGTGAGCGCCAGGATCTGTCGGTGTCCGCCGGTGGGACGTTCGTACAATGTGAAGTACTGTTTGGCTTCCGCTTCCAACCGGGGATAAACCCACTCGCCAAAGCCTTGTTCGTAGGCGAATTCGAGGTAATGCCCCGACCCCGCCAGAAACGGACTGTCTCGGGTGTCGTGAACGACGCTGCCACGAACCGTTGACAGGAACGACGTTCCCAGAGCTTCCTGCAGCACCTGGGGAGTGGGATACGACGGATTGGAGATATTAACTCCCTCAAGTCGCAGGGCCACAGTAGCCGACCATTCTTGTGTGATCTGGCGACCGACGGAAATACGACCACCAACCCGCCGTTCGTTCCAGTTCGGGAAATACCGCTGGTAGTAGAAGGCGCTGGTTCCCAAGCTGAAATTCTGGTCCAGAAAGTACGGGTCACGCCAGCTCACCAAATAGCGGCTGAGTTGCGTTCCGGGGACCGCTTCCAGTCGAAACTGCTGCGAACCGCCACGAAAGGCGTTTCCGCTCACAAGGTCGGCGAAGCTTTCGGGAGGGCGAAACAGGTCGAAGTTGTTTTCTTCAAGAACGAACGTTCCCACCAGCCCCTGGTTACTGTTGACCGCGACACCGATGTTCAAGCGACCGGTTTGTGTATCCTTCGCGAAAACGTCGTAATCGAGGTAATCGGGCGGCGTCTCTGGTTCGAATGGCAACCCGTCATTGCCCCCCAGCGGAGATTCATCCCCAAACGGCAGGCCGGGGTCATAGTCCGGACTTTGACCGCGGAGCATGGTCACTTCATCGTTCTGTCCGATTTCGAACAGGGGCGGCAGGCTGACTCGGGTCGACGCGAGATCTTGAAACAGACTCGTCGATCGGCTCGCTCCATCGCGGGACCGATTCGGTGCCGCGCGACGGGTCTCGGTCGCGGAAGGGCGTCGCCGCTCTCGTTCTGCGGTTTCATCCTGCTCGTCGGCCGCCTGGCCGCGAGCGAGATTCACTTTTGGCTTTCGCTCTTTCGAACCGCTGGCCGGGGCGACCACGATTTGCGGTCGGTCAGGGCTGCCCGGCTGCGCGCCGGCGAATACTTGTGAGCCTGCGAGACGTTGCTCGCTCCGCTTGATGGCGGTGCGGCTCGCCAGGTCGCCCGTTCGCATCGTGAGTCGATTCCGAACCACCGTCTCTTTGGTGTGCGGATGGTCCCCCTGAATGTGAACGTTGATTCGCCCCACGCGCCACGGCCGATCTTCATCGACCGAAAACACCAGGTCGAGCGTCCCTTCCGCCTCCGAAAACGTCGGGGTCGGATTGATCGTCGCGAAAATCCGCCCGAGTTCGTCGTACTGCTTCGTCATCTTCTCGACGTCAGCCGTAAGGAAGCGTTCGTTGAAGTACTCCTGCTCCTTGAGCTTCATCCCTTCGCCGAGCTTCTCGTCGGGAATCACGCGGTTCCCTTCGAAGCGGATCCGGTTGACCCTGTAGCGTTTCCCTTCGGTGATCTGGTACTCGATCATGACGCTCGAGCGATCTTCCGACTGGGAGATCTCCTGTTTCAATTTCACGTCGAAGTATCCGACGCTGTGGTAGTACGCCTTGAGCGCGGCGATGTCCTCGGGCAATGTCGCGGGGTCGTACTTGCCGCCGAACAGCCAGAGGATGCGTTTTTTCGTACGCAACTGGGTGGTCAGGGTGCCGGAATCGAAGAACGTATTTCCAGAAAACGTCACCTTGTCGACATGGACCTTGGGGCCTTTTTTGACGGCGAAAACGACATTGCGGTCTTCGGGCTGGTCCCCTTCTTCGAGCGTGACCTTGGCGTAGACGTAGCCTTTTTCCTGGTAGTAACTCTCGATCCGGCGAGCCGCCTCCTGGTTGGTGCCCACATCGAAACCCGAACCGGTTTTCAATCCCGTCAGGTCAGCCAGATGCTTCTGTTCGCGTTTTTTGCTTCCAGGAACCCAGTTCCCCTCGACCCCTTTGTACTCGACATTTTTGACGATGGGGCGTTCGATCACTTTGAAGACCAGGACCGGGCCTTCCGGGGTCTGACGAACTTCGTTCTCAATTCGGAAGAACCACCGTGTGGCGTAGAGCGCCTTGACGTCGTCCTTCACCTGTTCGGCGTTTGGTTCGCGTCCAGGACGGGTCTTGATTCGCTTGGTGATCTCCTCCTCGGCGATCGTGCGGTTCCCTTCAATGATCACATCCGCGAGGGGACCGTCGATCTCGACGATTTCGTCATTGCCGGTGAGCGAGCGACGGGGTTTAGAGCCGCCCACACCCATGGAGGTTTCCGGAAGATCCTGTTCTTCGCCAGCGACAGGC
>JAPLOC010000333.1:0-2472 GCA_026692825.1 Planctomycetota bacterium
CTGCTTCGTGGACAGTTTGAAACTCGACGAAGCAGAGCTTCGAAAAGTGCGTTCCCAGGCAGAGCCTGGGAACGAGGGGGGGGGACTACATCCAATCCGTAATCACGTCGATCAACCCCGGTTGCTTCGCGTAGTTGCGTGCGCTGCTATATCGCCAGTGCAAAGGATCATCGACATAACCGCGGCGAAGCGGGTTGTAGTGTATGTATTCCAGCTTCTGCCACATCCCAGAATCCGTCTGAATCTGTTGCGGGTGATTCCCCTCCTGCCACACCTGATAGTCGCTGTCGACCTTGTGGCTCAAGCGTTCGGCGGCCAGTTGTGCCAGAATCGACTTCTCGCCCCGTTCCGTGAGATAGTCGATGGTTTGTCGCGCAGTGTACGACTTGAACCGCCGCATTACCTCCGACAGAGCCGGTGCCTTTGCGATCAGGTGGAGATGATTCTCTAGAATCACGTAGCCCAGCAATTCGAACTTTCGCTCGCGCTGCGCAAAGCGCCAGGCATCAAGAATGAAATTGGCGATCGCTGGGCGCGTAAACAAAGGAAGCCAGCCAACCACAGTGCAGGTCATAAAGTACGGATAGTAGTCTTCGAAAATTCGGTATCTGGTTCGAGACAAGGAAAACTCCTCAGGACAGAAACTCGTTCCCAAGGGCTGCCGGGCAAGGCCCCGCACAAAGCTCCGCGTTGTGGCGGTCTTATTGTGCTGGTCCGTCGACTGAATTCCAGTGAATGTTGTCGTTCCGGACCGGAATAAGCCTCTGCGGGACGACCGAGAGGAGCTACGAAGCAGAGCTTCGGAAAGTGCGTTCCCAGGCAGAGCCTGGGAACGAGAGCTGGCCTGGGAACGAGAGCTGGCCTGGGAACGAGGGCTGGCCTGGGAACGAGGGCTACTGATCCGAATCGTCTTCCGTTTTTGCCTTCGTCTTCGTCCGATTGCTGTTCGCCGGGCTGGGACTGAGTTCCTCTCCCGTCAGCATCGAACGCAGCAGATAACGCGACTGCAAGAATTGAACCGGGTAGATCCGAATCACCTTCCCCTTGTAGGTGAGGCGGTTTTCTGAATCCCGTCCGAGGTGAACGGCGACCGTGTCGGTCGCCAGGTCGGCGTACAGGGCGGAGTAGGTTTCCGGATCGACAATCGCCCCGTTTTCGAGGTCGTCGACGGTGTTTCGGCCCCCTGAGAGGATCGCAAACGTGTTCATCCCCTTGGTTGCCGGCTGGTATTTCTGTTCGTTCGCCAGCGCGTCGGCGGCGGACCGCATCGCATCTGCGGCGGCGCGAATTTTAGTCTGCGTTTCGTCCATCAAATCGATTTTCACGCCGCCATCACTGGCCGTCGCCCCTTTTGTTCCTTGTGCGAAGATCGCGGTGGGGGTGAACAGTTGCAGCGATCCCAAGACGTAACCAACCAGCAGCAGACCGACGCCGCCAACCCAGGGAAAAGCACGCCGCATGACAGACTCCAGGCAGAAAAGTAGAATCAGGAACATTCACTGACGTTCCATAGTGGCGGCTGGAAGAGCCTCATGCAAGCGAAATGGTCGAAAGATCGCATTATCGCCCCGGCGGGATTCAATCGCTGGCGCATTCCCCCCGCGTCGATCGCCATTCATTTGTGCATCGGCTCCGTTTATGCCTGGAGCGCATACAACCCCGCGCTCACCCGAATTCACGGTGTCGTCGCCCCGGCCGCCGGTGACTGGACTCTTGGTCAGGTTGTCGCCGTCTATTCCGTCGCGATCGCCGTTCTGGGACTCTCCGCCGCCGTCGCCGGCAAGTGGATGGAGCAGGTTGGCCCGCGGACAGTCGGGATTGTCGCCGCCTGCTGTTGGGGAACCGGTTATCTGACGGCCGCCGCCGGCATTGCCACGCACCAGCTCTGGTTGCTGATCGTCGGTTACGGCGTCATCGGGGGCTGTGGATTGGGGCTTGGGTACGTTTCGCCTGTCAGCACGCTGGTGAAGTGGTTTCCCGATCGCCGCGGGCTGGCGACCGGAATGGCGATCATGGGCTTTGGTGGTGGCGCGGCGATTGGTGTTCCGTTGAAAGAGTTTCTGCTGCGTACGTTTTACAGGGCTCCTGAATTTCTGGGTGCGGTGGACGCCGTCGAACTGTCAACCAGTCCTACGGGAGTTCGTTTGGCGAAAGTGGGTGAGGTTCTGCGGGAGGCGGTCGTTGTCGGTCCGGGGGAAATTCGTGGCATGATCGTGCCGGGGGAACCCGGGGTGTATCTCGCGGGCACGGGCGACGTCGGGGCGGTGGGGACGTTTGTCACTCTGGGAATCGGATACTTCGTGGTGATGGTGGTGGCGGCCATGCTCTACCGCCTTCCTGCGGCAGACTGGCGGCCCGCCGGCTGGACACCCCCTGACCCGGAAGCCGCCCGCCGACGCATGATTTCGCAACACAATGTCACCATCTCGTCCGCCGTCCGCACTCCGCAGTTTTACCTGCTGTGGATTGTAC
>JAPLOC010000333.1:2477-4888 GCA_026692825.1 Planctomycetota bacterium
TCAATGTCACCGCCGGAATTGGCATTCTGGGAACGGCGAAAACCATGATTGGGTGAGATCTTCGGTTCGCGGTTACCGGAAATCGTGACGGCGGCGTTCGCTTCGACCTACGCTCAGATGACCAGTATCGCGAACATGCTGGGGAGAATCGGCTGGGCGAGCGCGTCGGACTGGATCGGTCGCCGTCGGACGTATTCGTTCTTTTTTCTGGCCGGCGCGGCTCTCTACCTGACCATCCCCTGGGCGGCCTCAGGCGTCGGGACCGGGGGGGCGGGATGGCTCTGGTTGTTTTACGCCGCGACGATGCTCATTTTCACCATGTACGGCGGCGGCTTTGCGACAATTCCTGCGTACTTGGCCGACCTGTTTGGGGCAAAATACGTGGGGGGCATTCACGGTCGGCTGCTGACCGCGTGGAGTACCGCGGGAGTCATTGGCCCGATGGCGCTGACGACGCTTCGCGAGTCGTCACGGCGCGGGGCGATCGCGGACTTGGCGGCACGTGTCGACCCCGGCGAATTCGAAACTCGTTTCGGTGCCCCGTTGTCGAAGCTCAGTCAACTGGTCGACCAGAACACCGTTTCGATTCCCAAACTGTTGGAAATCGCCCCGTCGGGGACCATTGATCCCTCGACAACTCTCTACAACACGACAATGTACCTGATGGCCGGGCTGCTGATCATCGCGCTATTCGCCAACGCGATGATTCGTCCGGTTGACGCGAAATTTCAGGAGCGGGTTGAGTGAAGGCGAGATTACTCGCGAAACACCCGCACCGAAGCCACTTCACCAACCGCCAGTGTCACTTTGTCTTTGGCGTGGTGATCGTATCCTTTTCCGTTCAGATTTGAGGGGACTTCGGCCTTGGCGACGATTTCCTCGGCATTGACGAGAACAATTCCCTCGGGACCGGATTTCTGAACGTAGCCTGTGACTGAGCGGTTCGTGTTCGTTGTCTCAACCGTACAGCGAGCCCCCTTGGGAACCTGGGCGAGTTCGTTGGGCTGAAACCGTTTTACGTCCACAAACGTGTATTTCCCACTGGGTGGCACCCGCTGGTACTTCACTTGCGACGACGGTTTCGACGGCGACTGACACGCGCCAACGCCAGCAATCAGAAGGATTGCCGCGACGGGACTCCAGTTTCGGTGCATGCGCGGTGACCTGTGGCCGGGTACGCCAGTTTCGGCTGCCAGGCATCAATGAGTCGGGGAAACGGAAGGGAACTTGGGGGGACGACTTGAAGAGAGTGGGGAGGGATCGTCGATTTACCACAACCGGTGAATTTCAGGCAAGATCGGATTGAATCTGCCCCTCTAGAAATTCCCACTCGGAGAAGGTGGCCGCCTGCCCCAGGTAGACTCCTGCGGAATCCCGAAGATTCCAGACGGTCGCCCGGTGGATGCGAAACCGCCGACCGGTTGTGGCGATCCGAATCCCCTGATAGTCATCGACATATCCCTGTCGCGTGGTCCGTTCCAGCAGCCGGGCGCGCTCATCCCGGTGAAGTGGTTCGGCCGTCAGACGCGACGGGGTCTGACGAAGCTGCTCAATCGAGATTTCCCACAGTTTCAACGCCGTCCGATTTCCGTAGTTGAGGATCGGATCGGACTGTGTCCCATGCGAAACCACGACGAACCCCGATTCAAACAGCGCCTGCGCCTGATCGTCGGCCGTTCCGACTCTTGGAATCAACTCCTGGCCGATCCAATGTTGATACGAGTCCAACAAGATCTGGGAATGGGCGACCCAATCGAAATTCAACCAGGGGGCGTCGGGAATTTCCGGCGATGGTGTTTGAGACATTGGAACAGATCGAACAGCTCGACGGACGGGTTTTGAGTCGGGGAGTATACACGTCGCATGTCGGGAAGTGTGAGGTGGAAACGGGTGGTCAACCCCCATCCGTTGAGGTAAACTGCGAAGGCACGCAGGATTGTGCGGCGACATGGTTCCAGACTCGACGGGAAGCAAGGCATGGCGGGAAAACAGGAAACACTCGACGTTTACCAGACGGGTGAACTTACGGTCGTCGGCTTCGGCGGTCGTGAGATCCTCGACCAGATCGATCTGTCGCTGTGTCGCGACCAATTGCTGAAGTTGATCGCGACCTACCAGACGAAGATCCTGGCGTTCGACCTGGCGGGGGTCAAATTGATTCCCAGCGGAATGTTAGGATTGCTCGCGTCCCTGCGGCGGATGAACGTTGAGGTACACTTGTACAATCCCTCGGCGGATGTGCAGGAAGTTCTGGAAATTACGAATCTTCGCAGTGTACTGCCCGTTCATTTTGTGGACGTTGAGAAAAAAGATGCGTCGTGACCGCCACGACCGGCATGAGCGCAATTGATTTCAGGCGGTTGAATTCCTCAAGATTCCGTACCCGATGGAATAGACGATCTTGCAACGTC
>JAPLOC010000334.1 GCA_026692825.1 Planctomycetota bacterium
AGCACCAGTTCCTGCTGACCGACCCGCGTCAGCCGACCGATGCGACCAATCCCAACTCGATCGGTGCCGGCCAGGACGCCGCCAAAGTGGCCCGCTATCAGCATTACGTCGAATTCGCGTATCAGCAGGCCGACCGGGCCGTTCAGCGCATCATGGATGCGGTCGGATACGATTCGAACGGCAATCTCAAGCGCGACGTGATGGTGGTATCGGATCACGGGTTCGCCCCGTTCCACACCGCGGTCAACATGACCAACATCGTAAATCAGCAGATTCTGCCGCAGGTCAACGCCGCGCTCACCGCCACCAGCCTGCCGACGATCGCTGCCTCGTCTCTGCGGGCGATCACCAGCGGACCGGCCGTCAACGTCTACCTCAACCTGACCGGCCGTGATACGGCGGGTACTTCACCTCAGATCTCGCGGCAACAATATCTGGTCGCGCAGCCAGTCATCGCCAGCGTGCTTCAGGCGCTGCAAGACGTCAATTCGACGTACACTTTGGGCGCGGCCAGCGTCAGCCTCTTCGACAAAGTCTATGGTCGTCCGCTTTCCAATGTCAGCGACCCGAACTTCGGACTGAACACCAGCAGCGTCATCGGTCAAGACTCGGGCGACGTGTTCGCCCTGCTGGGTCTGGGATACAACTTCGACGGTATCCAGTCTCCCGTGGTGATCCGCCAGGGGGATACCGTTTCGCCCTCTCCGATTCTGTCGGTGCCGAATTTTTACGGCGCACACGGCTACGATCCCTCGTTGCCGCAGATGAGCGCGATCTTCTACGCCGCCGGTCCTGACGTGGGACACGGTGTCATTCCGGTGGTCCACAACATCGACATCGCTCCGACGATCGACGCGCACTTCGGATTGGCCCCCGCGCCCACTGTCCAGGGGACAGCCATCAATCTCGCCACTCCCAGTGCGCAGTTGCCGAACGGCGTGGCGAGCGGCGACACCACTCAGACCACCTCGGTTCTCTGGACGCACAGTTACAATCTCGGAACGGTCACATTCGAACTGGCGACCGATCCCGGCTTCCAGAACATCGTCGCCGCGCCCACTGCCGTGGTGACCGATCCGCTGCAACCAGTCAAAGTCAGCGTCGCCGGGTTGACGCCGCACACCGAGTACTATTATCGCGCCACGGTCGCGGGCCGAGCGACCGCCGCGGGCCGTTTCCAGACGGCGGCCGGTTCGGGAACGTACAACGGAGTGCATTTCGGCGTGTCGGGGGACATTCGCGGCGAACTGGCCCCGTACCCCTCGATCGGCAACGCCGATGAGAAGAATCTCGACTTCTTCCTGGAGTTCGGCGACGTGATTTACGCCGACTTCCCCTCGCCTGACCTGAACAAGCCGCAAGCGACGACGCTGGCCGACTACCGGATCAAGAACAACGAGGTCTACGCGTCGCGTTACGGATTGAACACGCTCGCCGACCTGCGGGCGTCGACGTCGATTCTGGCCACGACCGACGACCACGAGGTCACCGACAATTTCGCGGGGGGAGCGACGATTGGCTCGGACCCGCGGTTCACAGGCAACCCGACCGATCTGATCAACGACAGCACTCTGTTTGAAAACGGAATGCAGGCGTTCCAGGAATTCAATCCGATTCGTGATGACGTCTACTGTGCCACCGGAGACCCGCGGACGGCCGGTGAGCGGGCTCTATACCGCTTCAATACCTATGGTCAGGACGCGGCGGTGTTCACGCTGGACAACCGCTCGTTCCGTGACACGGAACTTCCACCGGTCACCAACCCGTTCAATCCGGCTCAGGTCGGGGCGTTTCTGGCGGGTTCATTCAACGCCGGTCGCACCATGCTCGGCCAGGCGCAACTTGCCGCTCTGAAGAACGATCTGCTGGCTTCGCAGAACAACGGGATCACCTGGAAATTTGTGATGACGCCCGAGGCGATTCAGAACTTCGGGGTTCTCGCCGGCGAGGATCGGTGGGAGGGTTACGCGGCCGAGCGGACCCAGCTCCTCAAGTTCATCCACGACAACCACATCGCCAACGTCGTGTTCGTGACGGCCGATCTGCATGGAACGGTGGTGAATCGGGTTTCGTACCAGGAGTTTCCGGGCGGCCCGCAGATTCAGACCGATTCGTTTGAGATCATCACCGGGCCGGTTGCGTTCGACAAACCGTTTGGACCGACCATCGTCGACCTTGCAGCCGGCCTGGGACTGGTCACCGGACCTCAGTACAACTTCTACAACAGCCTTCCCGAGGGGTTGGCGAAAGAATCGTTCGTCGCTGGCGTCATCAATCCGCAATTGACCGCGTTGGGTTACAACCCGATCAGCCCGACGGCGAACCCGCTGCCCAACATGCAGTTGACGCAGGGGTTGTACATGGCGACCGCCGTTTACGGATGGACCGAATTCGGCGTTGACCCCGACACACAGAAGCTGACGGTGACGACCTGGGGGATCGATCCGTACAGTCAGGCGCAACTGGAAGCCAACCCGGGTGCTATCACCGGGCGTACGCCGCGAATTGTCGGACAGTTCGTGACGACGCCCGTACTCCCCGGAGCCGCTCAACTGGTCAACACGGACTTGATCGTAAACGGAACGACTGGCAACGACACGATCGTCGTCGCACCGGTACTCAGCACGAATTCGGTTGGGAATTTCACGGTCACAATCAATGGCGTCTCGATGGGGACGTTCCATCCGACAGGGCGCATCGTTGCGAACGGTCTGGCCGGAGACGACACGGTGAGCTTGGTCGGCGGAATCAATTTTTCGGCTTGGCTGTATGGCGGTGCCGGCAATGATCGTCTCACGGGTGGCAACGGCGCGAATGTGCTGCTGGGTGGGGCGGGGAACGACGTGTTGACCGGAGGGACGCGCCGCGACCTGCTGATTGGCGGCCTGGGAATCGACAAACTGTCAGGCAACGGTGATGAAGATTTGTTGATTGGAGGGACGACCTCCTTCGACAATCGGGAATCGGCCCTGGCCGCGATCATGGCGGGTCAAGGCTTCGTCAATACCTGGCATCTTCTGCTGTTCTTCATCGGCGCGGTGGTCATGCGCGGTGCTGGCTGTGTCTGGCACGATGTCACGGATCGAGACATTGATGCCGAGGTCGAGCGCACTCGCTCGCGCCCGATCCCCTCCGGCCAGGTCAGCGTCAGGGCAGCGCTCGTGTTCATGGTTGGCCTGTCGCTGATTGGCCTTCTTGTTCTCGTTCAGTTCAACTGGGCGACGATTCTGTGGGCCATGG
>JAPLOC010000335.1:0-424 GCA_026692825.1 Planctomycetota bacterium
GGCCGGAAATCGTGCCCCCAGTCACTGATGCAGTGCGCTTCGTCGATCGCCACGAATGACAACGGAATGCTCTGGAGAAACTCGATCATCCGATCGGACATCAACCGTTCGGGAGAGAGGTAGAGCAATTTCAATTTGCCCGACCGCGCGTCGGCGGCGATCCGCCGGCGATCGTCGGCGCTCGACGTGCTGTTCACGCACGCCGCCTCCACCCCGCAATCGACCAGCGTATCAACCTGGTCCTTCATCAGCGAAATCAACGGCGAAATGACAACCGCCAAACCCGGACGTTGGAGCGCGGGAATCTGAAAACAGAGCGACTTTCCTCCCCCGGTTGGCAGCACTACGACCGAGTCCCGCTTTTGCAGCACGAATTCAATCGCCTCTCCCTGTAAGGGGCGCAGACTCGCGTACCCCCAATAAC
>JAPLOC010000335.1:461-9373 GCA_026692825.1 Planctomycetota bacterium
CGCAACCAAACCTGACGGTGGACAAGAATATACCGACCGGCTTGCGCTCTGTCGACGGTATCTCGCGAGTCCCGGCGAAGAGGCGACGCCCCGACAACGTAAAATTCATTTCGTGACCGACGGCTCGCTTGGGAGTTTGCGCCAGCCCCGAGTGCGTCGAGTGACGGAGAACGCACAACGGGCCGCGCATTCTGAGAGTGCGGGCTGCGTTCTCGGAAAGTTCAATCAAACCCGTACGTGCGAACTGATCGTCCAGTGCCGATCGCTCGTTTGCGCAGCCCACGTCGCTGGCAATCCGATCTCTCTCAACAGTTCGCGAACTTCCGCAAGTGTCAGCGCCGCCCGCAATGAGTCGGCGAACAACTTCCGCTGGTGCGCGTTCGCCCCGTCCGCATACCGGTCCACCAGCCCGGTCAGCGTCGCGTCATCGCTGGGCCTCAGCAGGTCACGCACAAACAAGACCCCGCCCGGCTTCAGAACCCGGGCCATTTCCCGCAGGCAAACCACCGGCTCGGGTATGTGGTGAATGATGCTGTTCGAAACGACCGCGTCAAACGCCTGATCTGCGAACGGCAGTCCCTTCGCGTCCACCAGCCGCAGCGTGATCACTCCCGTCAGCTCCGCACGGTCGACGTTGATCTGTCCCAGAGCCAGCATGTGTGGCGCGAGATCAATCGCCGTGATCGCCAGCCCGGATCGTCGGCGGGCGATTTCAATCGGGATTTGCGCGGTTCCCGTGCCGACGTCGAGAACGGCACATGTCGCCGACGTGTCCCGCGACGCATGGTCAAGCGCGGCGAGGAAATCGTCGGCGAATAGCGCGTTGACCGCCGAGTGGTCCATCGAGTCATAGTCCCGCGCCTCTTCGGGCGAGTCCATGACCTCAGGTTCAAGTACGCGAGTGAGCATCGGTGGTGCCGTCGTTTAGTGTATGACCTGACAAATCCAATTCTCACATCGGCCCCGTCGATTCACTCGGCGGCCAGATCCAAACAGATCAGGTGGTATTCATAGTCATTGAATCCCCCCAATCCACGAAACTGCCGTGAACCGGTGACGAACAGCCGTTTGCGAGACAGAACCGGGGCGGTCCAGCAGGGATACCCCAGCTCCCGAAACTTCACCCGGCTGATCTCTTTGAACTCTTCGGGATTCAAATCCACGAGTGCCAGCGTTCCCCGTTCTCCCATCACAATCAGTTGGCCGTCAGCCAGAATCGCCGACCCGCGACCGTAGTAATTGGGGATGCTGGTTCCCAGTCCCGCCTTCGGATCGGGTTCCTCGTCTTCGTTGTTATCGCGCGTCCGCCACATCAGTTTGCCGTCAGTGGCGCGAATGCATCGCAGGTTGGACCCTGGTTCGTGCCGGCCGCTGAAGCCGTACAGAAATCCATGATGTTCGATGGTCGTCGACCAGTGCGTCTGCATCGCGTCGACATCCTGCCAGACAACGTCGGCTTTCTTGCCGGTGGGGTCGACCTTCAGCAGCATCGCCCCGGTTTCGTAGGCGGCCGACAGAAAGATCTGGTCGCCCGAAACAACCGGCCGGGCGGCGTTCACCGAATCATGGATGGGCGAGCGAAACCAAACCGAAAAGTTGACTACCCACGGTTTGGGAACCAGAGACACCAGACCAGGCCGCATGAAACAGAGCAAATGGCGGCGGCCATGAATCGTCGCGATCATTGGCGAAGAGTAGCTGGCGAGTTTCGCCGGCGGTCGGTCGCGCTCGATCCGCATGGGTGCAGGGGGAAACGTCTCGGCCCCCACACTCTCCCACAGCGTTTTGCCGGTCGCTGCTTCGAACGCGACGACTCCCGATTTGGGATGTCCCCCCACCATCACAATCAACCGATCCCCATCCAGAATGGGAGTCGAACCGACCCCAAAAAAACCTCGGGGAATTTGAAAATCGCGGTTGGTGTCCCGCTGCCAGACACGATTTCCTGTCGCCAATTCCACACAGGTCAGCTTCCCCTCAGCTCCAAACGTGAAGCAATGCGTCTCGGTCAGTAACGGCGTGCAGCGCGGGCCGCCGTTGTAACCGTAGGGATCGTTGAACCGTGTCGGGTACGAATGGCTCCACAACTTGTCGCCCGTTTCCGGCGTGAGACAATCAATAGTCTCCTTGTCATCGACGCGATGAAAAAAGACCAACCGGTCACCGCGAATCGAAGGGGCGGTATACCCCTCCCCCACTTTGAGTTTCCACAACACCTTCGGCCCCTTTTCGGGCCAGCTCGCGAGCAAACCGGTTTCGCCGGAGGTGCCATTCCCCCGTGGTCCCAGAAACTCCGGCCAGTCCTCCCCCGTTCGCTCGGCGGCCTTTGTGGTGCCCGCCTTCGTTTGGGGAACGGCGATAATCTCCTGGGGGTAGAAGTGTGGATTCTTCGCAGATGTGGCTTTGTCGGCGGCAAACGCCGTGAGCGCCCCGCCCAACCACAGACCGGCCAAGGTCAGCAAAATCCCCCGCCGACACCACGATCGGATGGCAACTCGGTAGTCCTCGGTCTGTAGCATGGCGTTCGGTGCGGTCTTGAGGAGGGGTCAACAGGAATCGATTGGATCCGGACTGTGCTTCAATTTCAAGTCGCGGGGTCACCCGCCGGCAAAGTCGGCCCAACCGCTACAGTCGAATTCCGCAGTCCACTTGGGTAAACTGGGGGTATCGTTGTGGATGCGGTTCCAACGGTCATGGGGGAACCACGCGTTTCGCCGATATTCGCAGTGAGTTCGGTCGTGCGCTGTCTGTGGAACCGCAACCTGGCAAGGACGCCGTTGGCTGGCGCCTGCCAACGTGCTGAATTGCCTCGCCGCGTGTCGTTCGACCGGTCGTTTCGTAGACGCTACTCTGCTGTGGGAATACACAAATGCTGTTCCGCAATTTGTTTCAGCCGGGGGTCATCCGCCGACTCACTCTTTGTGCGCTGGTCGCGCTCGTAGGAGCCGGTACCGTCGCCGCTCAGTTCCGCGCCCGGGTCGTCCCTGGTCGTGGTCAGAAGGTCGAACAGGTCGGCGACGACTTCGAAGCAGAAGACTGGGAATACTACCCCAACGCTCCCAAAAGCAGCACGAATCTCGACAAGCAAGACCGGCTCCCTTCGGGAATCTCCAAGAACCAGCGGATTTACGAAAGCACCTATCGCGGTCAGCCCGACATTGTCAAACGGGTGGAAACGCCCCCCGGTGGCATCCCCGGCAGCAGAGGGGCGATGCTGATTCAGTCGACCCTTACCGGTGTTCCGGGCTACGTCTCGCGGAAGCAGCAGCAGGACGATCTGCTGGTCAACGTGACAACGATTCTGGGAGGGCCGATCGCCGTTTCGCAAACTCCCAGTTGCGTGGTCCGCGTCTACCTCCCCCCGTGGGAGCAATGGGAACGGCGGACCGGTTCGCATTTCGGATTCCGCGCGGAACTCGAAACGACCAAAGTCGAAACGACGAAGACCGCCTGGCGCCGCATGTTCCGTGGCGGTGAACCCCGCGAGCAGCAGTCGAAGGTCGAAGCGTACTGGCCCGGCTTCTTCATTCAGTTCCACAGCAAGCACGACGGCCAGCACACGGAAGACTCGGCGATGCTGCTGATGCGTGCCGGCTCCCGGGGCGAAGAAGTTCCCGGCCCGATGATCACCGAACCGGGCTGGTGGACGCTCGGCATGTCGTTCACCGGCGACGGCCTTGTCCATTACTACGCCCACGCCGGTGTCGAGCCGTTGACCGAGAAGGACCACATCTCGACCCAGAAACCGTACGGCTACACCGCCCAGCGGATGACGACCTTCTTCTTCAACGTCGTCAACGTCGATGATGGCCGCACGATCTCGACTCCGTGGATCATTGACGATCCCACGTTGTATCTGAGGACCCGGTAGACGCGGACCGCGGCGGGGCGGCAGGTTTGCCATCGATCGAACCACCGGGAGAAGTTTTCAACTTCTCCCGTTGGTGTTTTGGGAGGATGCAGGAAAGGTGGGATCGAGATCCCGCACTCCAGGGGCTTGGAGTGCGTGGAACTTGTTCCCGCCTTTCGTTCTTCCGAAGGCCATCTGCCAGCAGGCACGCTGGAGGTTTTCCGTCGCAATACGCCGCTGTCGCCTCCGAGAATTCGTAGTGGCCGCGCTCGCACCGAATTCTTCCAGGCAGAGCCCAATTTGCCATCGGCAGGCAGGAGGCCTTGTGTTCTGGCTGAGAGGTGGTGGGAGGATGAAGGAAAGGCGGGGACAAGGCCCCGCACTCCAGGGGGGCGGGCAGATGTCGCGTTGTGGATCGCGGGGCGTGTATATTTCCATCTCGATTCAACTGCGGTTTCCCCCTCATTTCCCCGCGACCGTTTTCGCATGCCCCCATCGACTTCCGTCCTGCGTCCCCCCGCCGAGATCCGATACGCCGATGAACTCGCGGCTCTCGCCCAGGGAGACAAGGCCCCCCGTCCGCCGGGCTGGAAGCTCTCTCCCCGCGCTGTCCGCGCCTTTATCTGCGGGTTCTTTGGCGATGACGTGCTGGTCGAACGAGCGATTGTCGGTCTGGCGGGAAACCGCGGGTTGCTCCTGGTCGGCGAACCGGGAACCGCGAAGTCGATGCTGTCGGAATTGCTGGCGGCCGCGATTTCCGGCTGTTCCACCAACACCATTCAAGGGAGTTCGGGCACGACCGAAGACCAGATCAAGTATTCGTGGAATTACGCGCTGTTGCTCGCCGAGGGACCGACCCGGCGGGCATTGGTCGCCGGGCCGCTGCATCTGGGGATGACCCAGGGACTGATCGTGCGGTTCGAGGAACTGACCCGTTGCGCTCCGGAAATTCAAGACGCGCTGATCAGCGTGATTTCGGAAAAGCTGATGATGGTTCCCGAACTCGAGGGGGACGACCGCGTCCTGCTGTCGCAGCCCGGCTTCAACATCATCGCGACCGCGAACATCCGTGACCGTGGGGTTCACGAGATGTCGAGCGCGCTCAAGCGGCGGTTCAATTTTGAAACCGTTCACCCGATTGGCGAACTCGCCCAGGAGATTTCGCTGGTCATCGAGCAATGCGAGTCGCTGTTATTGACCTCGGAAGCCAAGGTCAAGGTCGAGCGGGATGTGATCGAAGTCCTGGTGACGGCGTTTCACGATCTGCGTGAAGGGGTCACCGCGGACGGCGTTCAGGTCGAAAAGCCGACCACGGTGATGTCGACCGCCGAGGCGGTTTCCGTCGCCCTGCAAGCCTCGCTCGATGCGTACCACTTCGGATCGGGAACACTTTCCCCTGAACACATCGGCCGGCATCTGGTCGGCGCGGTGATCAAAGACAACCCCGACGATTTGAAAAAACTCAAGCACTACTTCGACGTGGTCGTTCGGCAACGCGGAAAAGACAAAGGTGGGGTGTGGGCCGAGCTGCAGAAAGCGCGGAAGTGGCTGCGGTGAGAACCGAATCTCGCATTTTACGCCCCCCGGCCTATATACTTCGCGCTATACCGTTCGCTCGCGTTCTCACGGCGACCCCTCACCGAGATTCCCATGATGACTCCGCATCGTCCTTTGTCGCCCGCTCTATTTGTCACCGCGCTGCTGGTCACTTTGGTGGCGATGTCTCGATCCGGTTTCGCCGAAGAAGCCGCCAAGTCCAAGCCGGCACGAGCGGCGTCGAACCGCATTGAATCTTCGACGACAGATCCCGTCACGATGATCGCCACGTTTTCCATCGTCGCTGTCGATCCGAAGACCGGTGTCGTCGGGGCGGCCGTCGCCAGCAAGTACCCTGCGGTTGGCAAAGTGGTGCCGTACGTGAAAGCGGGAGTTGGGGCTTTTTGCACCCAGCATTACCATAATCCGAAATTTGGTCCGATCGCCCTCGACCTGCTGGAACAGGGGAAGCCGCCGGAGGAGGTTTTGAGAACGCTGCTGGAGGAAGACAAGCAGCGCGACTTTCGACAGCTCGCGGTGGTCGACGCTCAGGGGCGGGCGGCGAACATCAACCCGAGCCGCGCGCCGGGGGAGCGTCATTACTGGGGTGGGATGACTGGAACGTACTATGCCTGCCAAGGAAACACGCTCGCCGGGCGCGATGTGGTGACAGAAATGGGACGGGCGTATGAGGAGACCGAAGGCTCACTCGCGGATAAGCTGATCGCCGCTTTGCGGGGGGCGGACCGCGTTGGAGGAGACCACCGGGGTCGGCTGGCGGCGGGAATTCGGGTCGCCAAGCCGGGGGTCGAGGGGAACTGGCTGGAACTCGACGTCGATCGCAGCGACGACGCAGTGGAAGAACTGGTGGTCCGGTACACCGCGCTGGAACACGAGGCGAAGGGGGGAGCCTTCGCCCCGAAACAGGACGACGCACGCCGCCCGGCGGTCCCGCTGATCTTCGACACCGACATGGGAAACGACATTGATGACGCGCTGGCGCTCGGGGTGATTCACGCGTTGCAGTCGCGTGGCGAATGCAATCTGCTGGCGGTCACCATCAGCAAGGACAACGAATTCGCCGCCCCGTATGTGGAACTGGTGAATACGTTCTACGGCCGGGCGAAGACGCCGATTGGTGTGGTGCGTGACGGCAAAACCCCGGAGGACAGCCCGTACATTCGCGTGCCGGCGCAGGCGACCGACGACGGCCGGCAGCGCTATCCACACGAGTTGCGCTCCGGAAAGGACGCGCCGGAAGCGGTCGCCGTCCTCAGGCAGACGCTGTCTCGCTCCGCCGACGCATCGGTGGTGGTGGTGGTCGTGGGATTCTCGACGAATCTCGCCCGACTGCTCGACAGCCCGGCCGACAATGTTTCGCCGCTCAACGGTCGCGATCTGGTCAAGCAGAAGTGCAAACAGCTTGTGATGATGGCGGGGATGTTCACGGCGGAGGGACGGCACAAAGAGTACAACGTCTTCATCGATCTGCCGGCTGCCCGCAAGGTGTATGCCGACTGGCCGACCCCCATCGTGACCAGCGGCTTCGAGATTGGCCGGGCGATCAAGTATCCCGCGGTCAGCATTCTGCAAGACTATTCTTACGTGAAGCACCACCCGCTGAGCGAAGCGTACGGCTTGTACCAGAAGATGCCTTACGACCGGGAAACGTGGGATCTGACGGCGGTGTTGTACGCGGTCCGTCCCGAGCGGGGCTATTTTGGTCTGTCACCGGCGGGAACGATCACCGTGGATGACGCCGAAGTGACGCAGTTCGCGCCGGGCGAAAACGCCCCGCACCGCTTCCTGACCGTGACTGCCGAGCAGATCGTCCAGGTGCGCGAGGCGCTGGTTCAACTGGCGAGTCAGCCACCGGTGGGATCGCGCTAACCGGCTACCACTTCCTGACGGGCGCGGCTCTGTGAATCGCCTATAATCCAGATTGTACGCCCATTGTTCCTGGAGGTGACTTCCCATGTCGGCGACTTCGCCAGCGGTGAATGACTACACAGCGGCCGACCTGGTGCGTCGGTTTGGCGCGATCCCGCTGTGGCGCATTCGGCGTGATCCTCCCGCGGGGGAGGCGACCGAGGCTGATGTGCTACGGATCGAGGCGACAGAGGAACGATTGTGCGAACTGGTCGACGGCGTGCTGGTGGAGAAGCCGATGGGGTACGAAGAATCGGTCGTGGCACTCACCCTTGCGGCGCTGCTGATTCCATTTGTGCGCCAGCACCGGCTTGGTTTGGTGGCGGGTGAGGCGGGGATGATGCGGCTGGCACCCGGTCTCATCCGCATTCCCGACGTCTCGTTCCTCTCGCGTCGCCGGTTTCCCGACGGCAAGCCGCCGCATGGGCCGATCGCGGGGCTGGCTCCCGACCTCGCGATTGAAATCTTGAGCGCCAGCAACACCCGCCGCGAAATGGCGGGAAAAAGAGCCGAGTATTTCGCGGCGGGGGTGGTCGAAGTCTGGTTGATTGATCTGAAGAAGCGATCACTCACCGTCTACAAATCGCCGGAAATTCACCAGACGTATTCATGCGAAGAGACAATCGACGGTGGTGACCTGCTTCCGGGATTCCGACTACGTGTGGGGGAGCTGTTCGTCGACCTTGACGGCGCGTGACCGCCGCTTCATTGCCGTCTCACTTCCCCTTTCGTCGGCGGGAAAGGAACGCGAGGCTGACGACACCGAGTCCGATCGAGGTTGATTCTTCCCGCTCGCTTCGACGATGATTCATTCCCCACGCGGGTTTGTGCCCTCAGGTCCCACTTCAGACGCCCCATGTTTCGCTTCCTCGGTCATCCCAAACAGCTCTGCACGGGACTCTCCCGCAGAGATCTGCTGCACCTGGGGGGACTCGGTGCGTTTGGAGCCACCTTGGGAGACATGCTGGCACTTCCCAACAGCGCGAAGGCGGCCGCCGAGCGCCCTCCTGGCTTCGGCAAGGCGAAATCATGCTTGCTGATCTACAAGTACGGTGCCCCGCCGCAACACGAAACATTTGATCCCAAGCCCGAGGCTCCGGTCGAAATCCAGGGGGAGATGAAGGCGATTTCCACCAGCATTCCCGGCGTGATCATTGGTGATCATCTGCCGCGAATCGCCCGGATCATGGATCGCCTCACCGTCGTCCGGTCACTGACACACCCGTACCCGTTGCATGGGACGGTCTACGCTACCACCGGAATCCCCGACGTCGACACCAAAATTGAGGCGATGCCCCGCCACAAACGGCAATGGCCGTTCATCGGCTCGGTGGTCGACTATCTTGATGAATGCCGGCTGGGTGCCGACCCTCCCACGATCCCGCGCAATATCGCGCTCCCCTTCGTCATGGGGTCGAAAAACGAATATCCACCACTGGCTGGCCCCTATGGTGCGATGCTCGGCCAGCGCTACGACCCGGTCTATACCGATTTTCGACCCGAAGGAACGCAGCTCGCACCGGAGATCGGTCCGGGGAAGGCGTTTCGGGACCCACTGCTGGGAATCCGCCCGACCGACCGGTTGGAACTCGCCGTC